>JBEBJC010000759.1:0-4446 GCA_040080105.1 Myxococcota bacterium | reverse complement strand
CGCGGCCCTGTTCGGGCTCCCCGCGCCGGAGGTGGCGCGGACCGTCGCGGCGGTCGCCGGCGGGCTCCCGGTGGGCCGGGTCACCGACGGGGCGGGAGAGCGGTCGGTGGTGGTGCGGATCGACAACCGACCGCTCGACGCAGACCAGCTGCACGGGGTGTCGCTGCCCACCCGGCTCGGGCCGATCCCCCTCGCCCAAGTCGTCACGATCGACGTCGGGACCGAGCGCGTCCGCACGCGGATCGATCGGCAGCGGGTGGTCGAGCTGGTGGTCGAAGGCCCGGTGGACGCGGCGCTCGCCGCAGCGGCCGCCGTGGCGCTGCCGCCGGGCTACCGCGTCGAAGGCCCGTGAGCCTGCGGGGGGACCAGCCACCGGAACAGCCCGACCGCGGCGACCGCCGCTATCCCGGGACGCCGGCCAGCACCGCCGCGTCGGCCACACACCAGTCGATCAGCGCCCGATCGACCGCCCGGGCGGTCCCGGCCGCCACCGCCGCCGTGACCGGTTCGACCAGGGCCTTCATCCGCTCGAGGTGCTCGACCGCGGCGCGGGGCTCGTTCAGCGCAGCGCGCGCCTCCGACCACCGCCGGGACCAGGTGCACACCGGCTCGAGCGCGCCGGCCCCGCCCCGGTACGCCGCGAGCTCGAGGGCATACGCCGTCGAAGCGGCGGCCTCGCGGGCCTGGGCCGGGGGCGCGCCCCACGCGACAGCGACGAACCAACCGACCACGACCACCTCCGGCGCCAGTCTACCGGCACCGACCTCCCCCGGGGCGAAGCTCGCGTGTTGCTCAGCCGTTCCCGAACAAGGGCACCCAAACGTCTCCGCCCTTCACCCGCACCGGACGCTCGCCGATCCAGAAGGTCGAGTGGCGCGCTACCGAGCACACGAACGAGTCCCGGTCGGCCTTCCAGCCGTTCGACTCTGAAGGCCCCACCAGGAACACACTAGCCTCTGGTGGCGGTGCCCACCGAGTTCCGACCTTCGGCGCAGGGCCGTGGTCCAACTCCACCCACCCGATCAGGGTCGTCTCCGGCGTCAGGTCGGCAGGGCAGCGCTGGTTGCGATAGTGAGGATCTCCGAACTCCAACGAAGCTACCTCGCCACCAAACTGGACTCGCACGACCAGGTGCTTCACCTCGCCGGAGTCGAACGGTATCCACGCGTCGCCCACCGCCCGTTGAGGGAGGGACAGATCACCGGGCGCGCCCAGTGTCTGTGTGCGTAGAACCGACCCTTCGATGCCAGACAAGGCGTTCGCAACCTCCGCCTTTACCTCGGCCATCGCAGCCACATCGTATGTCGCACGAGCCGCCAGCTCTCCGTCTGTCTGGCCGCCGAGCCCCGCCAGCGCCCCCATCAGCGCCTGCGTGTTCGCAAGTTTCCGGACCCTCGCATCGGCAGACCGCCTGACCTCGTCCAACACGTCGTCCGTCGACAGCGCTACGTGTTGCTCGTCTGCGTCGTCGGTGCGAACAGTCGCCGTGATGCTCGCTGGCCCGAAGTCGACGGAGGCAGGACCATGGTTCTCGACCGCCAAGGCCAGCACCACGCGCCCGGCATCGATCTCGGTGACACCAACGAGGATCGTGCCGGCATCGGTAGAGGTCCGGGCGACCTCGAGCCCATCAATGAACAAGGACGACACTGCTTCGCTCTGGACAACCGGCAGGTCACCGGCCATCGCATCGACCAAAACGAGGAGCTGGACCACTCGACCTCCAGTGAGTTCTTGCTTCAGAGACGGCCAGCTTCCCGGGATCGGACGTGTGACGGGCAATTCTGGTTCTGCCCGAAGACTCACCTCCTCAATCGTCCGTCCGTAAGAGATCGTGAGCTACATCATCGCCCACGCCGCAGCTATCAGGAGCACGACGATCGCTGCGCCAAGCCCCACCACGAGCGCACCGGAGACACCGGGGCCAGGGAACCCGGCGCGGACGGGACTCCGTGAGCCGCCCTTCGCCGGCACGGCCGTGGGCGCCTCGAGCAGAACAGGGTCGGGTGGCGGATAGGGCCGGCCCGGCGGCGGCCAGGCCCACTTCGAGGCTCTCGCCAGCGCCTTGCTCACGCTCTTCGGCTTTTCACCGACCAACAGTACGTGAGCCGGTTCTTGAGGCGTGGGGTCTCGTCGAATCGCCTGGTTCTTTTCGCGTGCGACGGAGGAGGGGAACTCGGCGATAGCGAATGCCTTCTCGTGGTGGCGAACCGGATCGAGCGTCCGGCCGAGGGTCGACTCGCTGGCGACCGTCGACGAGAGCGGACTACCACTTGGATCGTCCTCGAACGCGGCGGACGAGGGTCGCTTACCCCCAGCGCCATCCTTCACCCAGTGCCACTCTGGAACGCGCCGCCAAAGGTGCGCGCCCTCCGGCACGGGCCGATCGTCAGGGTCAGCCACGCAGTCTCACCGAGGGAAGGAGCGAACCAAAGAGGTGATCTCTGTGAGGTCGTCCAACACGACGAAGTCCCTTTCCTCGTCGCCTCTACGGCGGAAAACTTGGTAGCGGCCGAGCTCACAGACCTCGATCTCCAAATCCTCGTTCGGCGTGTGCCACTCGATCTGAATGCCACCACGCGCCGTCGGAACGACGTCTGGGACGGCCACATCGGGGGTGAGCAGCCGCGCCAGCAGCTCGAGCGCGTCCTTGAGCAGGGTCTCATCGACCCGCCGAGACCTGTATGAGTTCCAATTTTCGGGGAGGTCGAGGAGTCTGCTGCACCGCTCGGTGAGCTCCAAGACTCGGCGGTCGACCCCAGGGGCGGACATCACCGGAGCAGGGCGCTCGCGCCCTACGGACGAGACGAGCGCTCGCGACAGTTCGTCACGCGTGGCGGTGTCAGCGTACATCCTGGCGTCCCCAGAGCTTGTGCATGTCGATCGTGGTCAAGGAAGCGAACGTGTCGACGAGAAAGGCGTGGCCGACGTCGAGCCACTGCAACACACCGGCGGAATTCTGGCTCCGCGGACGTCCGCGCGCAACAAGGGTGGCAGCGATCAACGGCACTCCGTCGGATACACGGTGGACGGAGGTGATCTGCACGTGAAGCCGACCGGCGGGGAGCTCTTCGCCCGGCCACGGGAACACGTAGTTCAGCGTCATGTCGATGTTCTCGGGTCGTGGTGCCGACTCCCTGAGCGGGCGGAACACACGGTGGAGGTCACTATGGCTCTGCCACCCCTCCCCCGCCGGGATGTGGTTCACGTAGGTGATCTCGCACTGGTTCGGAGCCGGGACCCCGAGCCCGCCCTCGCTGGCGTACACGATGAATCCGTCTAGGTCGGCCTTGAACCGTTCTCGAAGTGCCTTGTAGCGCGGGTACTCGATCGGGTTCCCATGGCGGCGCCAGTTGCGGACGAACCGGTCCCGCTGCACCTGTACCAGCTCGGTTCCCAACTCGTTCTCGAACAGAGCCCGATGGGGCAAAACTCCGCCTTCTACCGTGAGGATGAACCGCGGCATGTCCAACTTGGGCGCCCCGAACATCTCCACGACGGCGTCGATCGGCGGCGCTTCGTTCCATCGCGGGAAGCGCTCTCGCACACCCTCCCAGTACCGCGCAACCTGCGCGGTGGTGAGTGCCGTGAGCGGCGTGAACTGGACCGACATCGCGACTTCTTCGACCGGGGGGCGGGTGAAGTGGGGGCTTTCCTCCATGTCTCTCCCGCGGCTGATCCGCTTGCGAGGTCGATCAATCACCGATCCGATGATTCATGTAGTCTTTGCCCACACCTTCGTGCCTGTCAAGGGGACTACCCCATTACGCGGGCGAGCCCGCGAGCAGCGCCCACCGCGCCCGCGCGAGCTCCCCCGCCGCCTGCTCCCGCGCCACCGACAACGCCGCCGCCCGCAGCCCGAGGGACGCCGACTCCACCTCGACCGAGGTGGCCGCGCCCTCCGCGAACGCCGCCTCGACCGCGTCCATCGCCGCCCGCGCCGCGACCACCTCTTGCTCGGCCGCCGACAGCGCCGCCGCCGACCGCTCGAGCTCCGCCGCGGCCACCGCCACCGACTCCTCGACCGCGCGCTGGGTCGACCCCGCCGCCGCGCGGGCCGCCGCCAGCGTCGCGGCCGCCTCGCGCACCGCCGCCGCGCGGTACCCGCCATCGAAGGTCCAGGTCGCCTCCGCGGTCGCCACCACGAACCACGGGTCGTCGGCGAGCCCCTGGTTGCCGTTGCGCAGCGCGGTCACCCGCGCCGACAGGTCGGGCGCCCACCCGAGCGTCGCCGCGGCCCGCGCCGCCGACGCCGCGCGCACCTGCGCCTCCGCCGCGACCGGCTCCGGCCGGGCCCCTACCGGTGGGAGCGGCCCGCCGAGCTCGAGCGCGGTGTCGCGGGGCAGGCCGGTCACCCGGTGGAACGCCTCCGCCGCCGCCACCGCCGCCGCGCGCGCCCCGAGCAGGTCGCGCTCCGCCGCCAGCTCCGCCCGCCGCGCCTCCGCC
>JBEBJC010000758.1:0-4449 GCA_040080105.1 Myxococcota bacterium | reverse complement strand
AGGGTGCCGCCGGCCACCACCGCCCCGCCCGCCCGCCGGACGAACGAGCGACCGACCCGCGCCGCGTGCGCCGGGTGGGCCCACACCCACGGCGGCGCGCCGCCGCAACACCCGAGCGGCCGCTCCCCGCCGGTCACGCAGCTGCCGATCCCCTCTGCGGGCCGGCCCACCCACTCGTTCGCCCAATCGGCGGACACGCCGGCCTGCGCCAGCGCCCGCATCACGCCTCCGTCGACGGTGGCGAGCCGCAGCCCCACCGCGCGCTCGCGCAGACTGCGGGCGTGCTCGGTCCAGCTCGGCGACTCGATCCCGTTCACGCCGAGCCGATCGTGGGTGACCCACCGACCGACCGGCCGGCCCGACACTCGTGACAGAGCGGCCGCCAACGGGCGCTCGTCGGCCTCGATCGCCACCCACTCGGCCGGGCCGCCCTCGATCGGCCGGAGCGGCTCGGGGGGAGGCCCCGGGGCGATCTGGCGCCGGAGCTCGCGCAGCGCCTCGGGCAGCGGCCGGTGCAGGTGGCACGCGTCGCGGCAGGCGCCGCAGTCCACACACGCGGTGACCGCCTCGCGCGCGAGCGCCTCGGGGGTGGTGTCGGGCGCGACGGACCAGCCGCGGGCGACCGCGGCGATCTGCGCCGGGACCGCGGCCTCCCACGCCGCGCCGGTCGCGACCGGACAGCGATCGCGGCACAGCCGCGGGCACAGCGCGCAGGTGTCGAACGGGGTCACGTGGCCCTCCGGAACACGCCTTGGGCAGTCACCCCGACCGCCGCGGGATCGTCGTCGGTGGTCCACCGGAGCGGCCCGGCGGGGAGTGGCTCGGGCGCGTACGGGCGCTCGACCAGCCCCCCCGGGACCCGCGCCGACGCGATCGCGCCGAACGCCGCCGCAGCAGGACCGCGGAACCCGACCCGCAACACCCCGTCGCGCACGCCGAGCACCGCCGGCCGGAGATCGGACGCCAACAGCGCGCGGGCGACCGCCCACGGCGCCTCGGGGCGCCCTTCGCCCATCCACCTCGGACCCGGCGCCGCGGTGGCGCGGGTGATCACCACATCGGGCGCGCGGGCGACCGCGCCGCGCAGGTCCGGGCCGACCGCCGACCGCGGACCCCGCCCCAGTCGGAACGGTCGGCCGGCCCACGTCCCGGCGACCTCGATCCACGGCGTCTGCCAGGGGCTGCGATGCCACCGCGCGGGGAGTTCTCCGGGCTCGAACGGCCACATCGCCTCCCCGCCGGGGCCGAGCCCGTCGGTCGGGGCGTCGGCGACCACGCTCGGCGCCTCGTGTGACGGTGGACCGAACAGCCGCCCCGGGTTCAGGATCCCCGCGGGATCGAGCTCGGCCTTCAACGCGCGCCACACCTCGACCGCCGGCCCGACCTCCCGGGTGGCCGCCTCGACCTTCGACTCGCCGATCCCGTGGTGGTGGGCGACGGTGACCCCCACCCGGACCGCCGCGTCCAGCGCGGACCGCCAGGTCTCGGCGTACACCGAACGATCTCCGCGCCCGGCGAACGAGAAGTAGATGCACGCCCCCTCGGGGTACACGTGGCTGACGTGGGCCATCACGACCGCGGTCCGGCCGAGCGCGCCGCGGATCGCGTGGTACGCCGCCTCGAGCACCGACCACCGCCCGGCGACCTCCATCGTGTCGGCGAACCCGCCCCGCTCGAACACCGGCATGAGCTTGTACGACACCGCGTGCCGCGACGCGTACCACCGCTGTCCGGGGTCGGGGCCGAGGGCGGCGCCGGCCGCGTCCAGCAGCTGGTGGCCGGCGCGGCTCGCGGCGTCGACCACCGCGGCGTCCCCTTCCCACCCCACGATCAGCAGGCAGCCGCGCGCGACGCGGTCGAGCAGCCCGTTCACCAGCCGCGGCAGGCCGAGGGGCAACACCAGGCTGTTCCGGTGGACCGGGTCCAGCCGATCGACCGACGCGAGCCACCGCGCGACGAACCGCCGGGCCGCGCCGTCGGTCGAGCCGTCCGTGTTCGGGCGCGTCCGCCCGCCGATCCGCGTGTCGACGGGATCGTACAGGCGCACGACCGACGGGTGGAGCTCCCCCTGCATCAGCTCGCGCATCACCCCGAGCGCCGTGGGGAGGTCGGGCATCTCCCACCCCCCGAGCACCCGGGCGGCCGGCGTGGGCCACACCCGCATCTCGACCTCGGTGAGCACCGCGAGCGTACCCTCCGAGCCTAGCAGCAGCTCGAGCCACTCGGCGGGGCGGTCGCCGCCGGCGCCGACCCGGAACGGCCCGGTGGACGGCGCCACCCCCTCGAGCCCGAGGACCATGTCCTCGAACACGCCGTACTTGCTGCTGAACTGGCCGGCGGAGCGCGCCGCCGCCCACCCCCCGACGGTGGAGCACGCGATCGACGAAGGTGAGTGCCCGAGGGTGAACCCGCGCGCCTGCAGCCAGTCCTCCAGCTGCTGGCCATTGACCCCTGCGCCCGCCCGCACCGACCACCGCTCGCGGTCGAGCGGGCCCAGCTGGTCGAGCGCCTTGGTGTCGAGCACCCACTCACCCGGGCGCCCGCGCGCGCCGCCACAAACGCCGCTCCCCGCGCCGTAGGTGACCACCGGTACGCGCGCGGCCGTGGCGTCGCGCAGCACCTGGTGGACCTCCTCCGGGGTCGTGGGCCACAACACCCGATCGGGCAGCGGGTCGAGCTCGCCCTGCCACAGGCGTAGGGTGCCACCCGGCCAGCAATCGCGCGCTGCTGCGCGCCGATCCAGCTCCGATCCGCTCGACCGAACGCTCACGAGGGCTCCCCTCGGCGGCGGATAACGCGTGGAGCGGACTCCCGAAACGAAAAACGCCCGGCCGTTGCCGGCCGGGCGCCTCTAGCGGTGCCGAACGAGCCGGCGCCCCGCAAAGTCTCGCGTCTCTCTCCGGCGCATGCCTCTGCACGAGGCGTGCCAGCGTTCGACAACCGCGACAAGACACTGTCCAGTACGGTGTCCTGAGCCGACGCGCCTCCGGTGGTAGGGACGGCCGACACGGAAATCGCGACATCCGTGTCAGGGTACCCCGGGCGTCCCTCGGCACGTCGCGCGGACCAACGACCGAACGCCGACGATCGACGGGTACTGGCCCGAACCGGCCCCGAGGAACCGGGACATGGATGTCGCGGTGCCTCCCGAGCCTTGTCCGGTGGCGGATTTCGAACTAGGTGCCGGCGTTGTGCGGGACAGGTCCCGTCGAGGGGCAAACGTGTACGACCTGATTATTCGCGACGCCACCATCGTGTCGTCGACGAGCCGCCTGGTGGCGGACGTGGCCGTCAAGGACGGCAAGATTGCGTACGTGGGCCCCCGGCCCCCACGCGAGGCGAAAGAGCAACTGTCGGCGATCGGCAAGTTCCTGATGCCCGGGGTGATCGACACCGCGGTGCAGTTCGACCCGAACGGCGATCCCGACGTGTGGGAGCGCGAGTCTCGCGCGGCGGTGAGCGGCGGGGTCACCACCGTGGTGTCGCTGCCCGACGGGGACTCCCCGGTGATCGACGTGCGCAGCGCGCGCCTGCGGCACCAGCGGGCGAAGGCGGCGTCGTGGTGTGACTTCGCGCTGTGGGGCGCGGCCACGCCGTCGAACGCCGACGACCTCGCGGGCGCGGTGCGCGAGGGCCTGCTCGCGGGCACGCTCGCGCGGGTCGGCTCGATCCACCGCGGGCTCACGCTCGAGCAGCTCGAGGCGCACCTCGGCAACCCGGGCGTGCTCGGGGTCCAGCTGGCCGACACCGACGACGGGCTCGCCGCCGCGGTGCTCGAGGCCGCGCGGCGCCACGCTCGGGCGATCCACCTCGTCCACCTGTCGACCGCGGCCGAGCTCGACCGGATCGATCCGGTGCGCGGGCAGATGCCGGTCACCACCGGGTGCACTCCCCATCACTTGTTCTTGTCGACCGACGACGACGACGCGATCAAGATCCGCACCACCCCGCCGGTCCGCCCCGAGCAGGACCGACGCACGTTGTGGACCGCGATCAAGCGCGGCCGGGTCGACGTGATCGCGTCGGACCACCACCCGCTGCCCCCGACCGGCGACGGCGTGCCCGGCACCGAGCTGCTGTTCCCGCTGATGTTGTCGGCGGTCAAGTACGGCCGGCTGTCGCTCGAGTCGTTGGTCGCGCTGTGTAGTGAGGGGCCGGCGCGGATCTTCGGGCTCGACACCAAGGGCAGGATCGCGAAGGGCGCCGACGCCGACCTGATCCTGTTCAGCGAGGGGGAGATCACCAAGGTCGACGAGGCCGACATCGTGTCGAGCGCCGGGTGGTCGCCGTACCTGAACCGCGAGGCCGCCCCGAAGCCGGACCTGGTGATGGTGCGGGGTCAGATCGTGGCCAAGCGCGGGCGCCTGCTCGCCGACGGCCCGGCAGGCCGGCGCGCCGACGCCACTCCGGTCCCGGTGGTCCGGCGCTGACCCGACCGCTGGGTAGGAG
>JBEBJC010000757.1:0-4449 GCA_040080105.1 Myxococcota bacterium | reverse complement strand
GTTGTCGCGACCCGGATCGACCCTTCACCCGATCGCGCACCGGCGCCGCGCTGGTTACGGCGCGGCTCGGAGGGGTCGTGAGGCTCACCGGTCGCATCCTGCACCTCGTCGAAGATCCGGATTCGGTCCGCGCGCAGCTCGCCGGCGCCGATCTGCCGGCCACCCACGGCCTACCGTACAGCTACGGCGTGAACACCGACCTGATGATCTCGGGCCGGGCCTGCACGCTCGGGTACACCGGGGAGATCCTCGGCCCGTACTTCCTGGAGAACTTCCTCGAGGTCGTGCCGAAGGACGGCGTGCGCGACGGGAAGTTCCAGGTCGCGGTGGGGGGCCACGCGTACGGCAGCGGCAGCTCGCGCGAGGTCGCGGTCGTGGCGCACCAGGGCGCCGGGATCGAGCTGGTCGTCGCCGACAGCTTCCAGCGGATCTTCCAGGAGAACATGGTGTACTCCGGGATGCCGTTCACCACCGACCGCTCGGTGCTCGACCGGCTCACCGCCGGGGAAGACGTGGATCTCGCGGCGCTGATGAGCGACCTGCCCCCGTTCTTCCGCGAGGTCACCGAGCGCGGCGGCCTCGCGCGCTACGGCACCGCGCTGCTCGCGGGAGAGGTGCGGCCGACCTACGAGGTGCGCCGGGCCGCTCGGCCGCTGAACATCGCGGAGAAGCTCGTCGCCGCCCGCACCTGGACCGGTCCGGGCACCCCCGACGGGATCGCGAGCGTCGAGCCCGGCGATCAGGTGTTGTGCCGCGCGGCGTTCCGCGGGATGCACGAGTACACCTGCGGGATGGTGATGGCGCTGTACCGCGAGGAGTGGGGCGACGCGCCGATGTTCCGCCCCGAGCAGGTCGCGTCGTTCGAGGACCACTTCGTGTTGATCTCGCACGAGGCGGTGCCCGACTTCGCGAAGAAGGCGCGGCTCGCGCCCGCGATGCAGCTCACCGCCGAGATGGTCGAGGCGTGTGAGCGCAACGGCATCCGGCTGCACGGCCCCGGCCGGCCGTTCCCCCCGGGCGTGTGCCACCGGGTGGTGGTCGAGGACTACGCGCTGCCCGGCGACATCGTGGTGCTCACCGACTCCCACACCCCGACCGCCGGCGTGCTCAACGCGTTCGCGTTCGGCGTGGGCTCGACCGCGATGGCGTTCGCGCTGCGCACGGGGCTGATCCCGGTCACCGTGCCGAAGGTGGTCCGGGTCGAGGTGCACGGCGCCGCGACCGGCGGCCTGTCGCCCAAGGACCTGATCCTGCACCTGATCGGCGACCCGTACTTCCGCGAGGAGCACTGGCGCACCTCGCCCACCGACACCTGCATCATCGAGTTCGGCGGTCCGGGCCTCGCCCAGTGGGACGTAGACGAGCTGTCGGTGCTCACGAACATGACGGTCGAAGGCGGGCTGATGACCGGGGTGGTCGAGCCGTGTGCCCCGATCGTCGACTTCCTGAAGGCCCGGCGCGGCGTCGACGTGACCTCGATGCTGGTCCACGCCGATCCGGGCGCGTCGTACGCGAAGGTGATCCGGATCGATCTCGGCGAGGTCCCGCTGACCGTGGCCACGCCGGGCGACTCGCGCAACCGGTCCCCGCTCGACTCGCACGCCGAGGTGGCGGTGCACAACGTGGTGATCGCGTCGTGCACCGGCGGCTCGCTCGCCGATCTGCGCGCCGCGGCCGACGTGCTGCGCGGGCGCACGATCGCCCCCGGGGTGCGGGTCACCGTGACCCCGTCGTCGACCCAGGTCGCGGAGGACGCCGAGCGCGAGGGGTTGCTCGCCCTGTTCCGCTCACTCGGCGCGGTGGTCACCCCGCCCGGGTGTGGGTCGTGCATCGGCAACGGCCCGGGGATCCCGCTCGAGGGCGAGATCACCGCCAGCACCACCAACCGGAACTTCGCCCGCCGGATGGGGGCACCGGGGCCGGTGTACCTCGTGTCCCCCGCGGTGGCGGCAGCGTCGGCGGTCCGCGGCGCGCTGACCGACCCGCGCCGGCTGTGACCGGGTGCGGCTCACCACCTGGAACGTGAACAGCCTACGAGCCCGCCAGGACCACCTGGTGCGGTTCGTCGACGAGCACGCGCCCGACGTGTTGTGCCTGCAGGAGCTGAAGCTCGCCCAGGATCAGTTCCCCGAGGCGCTGGTGCGGGAGCGGTTCCCGCACGTGCAGTGGTGGGGCCAGCCGACGTACAACGGCGTCGCGATCTTGTCGCGGTACCCGCTGTCCGAGGTCCGGCGCGGGCTCGACGGTTCGGACGACCCCGAGGCGCGGCTGCTCACCTGTGAGGTCGAGGGGATCCGGCTGTACGGGGTGTACGTGCCGAACGGGATGGCGGTGGGCTCCCCGAAGTTCCACTACAAGCTTCGGTGGCTGGCGCAGCTGCGGGCCGAGCTGGAGCGGTACCCCCGCGGCTCGGACCTCGCGATCGTCGGCGACATGAACGTGGCCCCCGACGACCTCGACGTGTGGGACCCGTTCAAGTGTGACGGCGAGCTGCTGTGCCACCCCGACGAGCGCCGCGCGTTCGCCCACCTGCTCGACTGGGGGCTACACGACGCGTTCCGCGAGCGGAGCCCGTTCGCGAACGAGTTCAGCTGGTGGGACTACCAGAAGATGGGGTTCCAGCGGAACCACGGCCTGCGGATCGACCACACGTTGTTGTCCGACGGGCTGATGGCGCGGCTGCAGAAGGTCACGATCCACCGCGACGTGCGCGGGTGGGACCAGCCATCGGACCACGCCCCGGTGTCGGTCGACCTCTGACCGGGTCAGCCGACCCGCTCGCTCGGTTCGGGCCGTTCGGGCCGTTCGGGCAACGCCCGCTCGACCGACGGGTGCAGCGCGTACGCCACGTCGCTGCCGACCCGGGTGGTCATCACCCACCCGCCGAGGCCGAGCTTCCGCAGGGCACACAGCGCCACGTGCAGCCGACCGTAAAGGCTCGCGCGGCGGGAGCGGTCGTTCGGCCACACCTCGTTCACCAGCGCGTCGCGCGACACCGGCGCCCCGCCGTGCCGCGCCAGCGCCCGCAGGAGCCGCCGCAGCACCGGCTTGCGCTTCAGCTCGAACCGCGCTCCGGACACCGAGAACCACTCCCCGTCGCCGTCCACCACCAGCGCGGCGGGGCCTCGGTCGAGCGACGCGCCGAGGACACGCGCGAGGAAGCAGCTCCCCGCGGCCTCCCGCCACCCCTTGGGCAGGTCGCCGTGCTCGACCACGTGCGCCGCGAGCGCCACCAGCGGCGCGGGGACCCCGGGCGTGGCCCGGCCGGCGGCGAGCTCGACCGAAGCCCGCTCCGGGGCGTCTCGGATCGCCACCGCGACGAACAGGCGGAACGCTCCCGCGCCGCTGTGCAGCGACAGGCGGTCGAGCGTCCGGTGGGCGGCCCGGAAGCACGCGGCCGCCGCGTCGTCGTCGCCGCCGTGCAGCGCGACCCACCCGGCGGCGCCGGTGATCATGGCTTCGATCGACGAGCCCGGCGGAGCGTCCCCGCGGACGCGCTCCACCTCGGCCCGCGCGAGGTCCGGTCGACCACCGACCAGGTGCACCCCGGCCAGGCGGGCCGCCGACAGTCCCTCTTCGATCACGTCGCCCGCGCTGCGCGCGATCTCGGCGGCCCGCTCGAGCTCGGACCTCGCGCACTCGAGGTCACCGACCGAGCTCTGCAGGATCCCGAGCCACCGCCGGACCGTGCCCTCCCACCGCGGCACGCCGATGCTGGCGAACAGCTCGACCGCGTGCGCGTAGCTCGTGGCCGCTCGCGCCGGGTCGACCTTCGCCCGCACCAACCCGAGGTGCGCGATCGCGATCCCCGCGAGCACCCGATCGTCGCCCTCGACGACCCGCTCGAGCCGCTCGATCGCCGCTTCGGGCTGGCCTGCGAGCAGATCCAGCCCGGCGAGGACCAGGTTCGCCTCGGCCACGAGCCGCGGGTCGCACACCCGGGCGAGCGCGTCGACCAGCGTGACCCCGACCTGCTGTGCCTGGGCGACCTGGTTGCGCTGGAGCAGCAGCTCGATCCGGGCGGTGCACAGGGCCACCTCCTCCGTGGGGGTCCCCGCGGCGACGTCGAGCGCGACCTCCGCCTCGGCGAACGCGCGGTTGCGGATGAAGACGCGGGCGCGCACCGCGGCGAACGCCACTACGAGGTGCGGCGGCGGCACGAGCCCAGCGGTCGGATCGCGCAGGGGTCCGAGGGCGTCGTGTAGCTCGGCCAGGCGCAGGGCGGCCTCGGCGGCAGCGGCGCCCGGGCCCGTCGAACACACCGCCTCCAGATCGGCCCGGTGCCGATCCAGCCCGCTCCACCCGCCGCCGCCGCGGGCGACCACCAGCGCTCGGTCGGCCGCCGCGACCACCGCGGCGGCGAACTTGGCCGGGAGCTCGTCGGGGGCCGGCAGGTCCTGCACGAACCTCCGGATCGGCGCGAGCAAGCGGAACCAGCCGACCTCCACC
>JBEBJC010000756.1:0-4457 GCA_040080105.1 Myxococcota bacterium | reverse complement strand
GCTGATGAGTGGTCCGCGGCTGGTGTACCGGCCCGAGGAGGCGTCGTGAACCAGCAGCGGGTGCACGTTCCGAACTGGTTCGTCGCGGTGTTGGTGCTGGTGACGCTCGCCGGCGGCTACGCGATCGGGGTGCGGGTGGTCGACGGGCTCCGCACCACCAACCTCACCAACCCGGTCCCGTGGGGGCTGTGGGTCGCGTTCTACATCTACTTCGTGGGGTTGTCGGCCGGGTCGTACCTGCTGTCGTCGCTGGTGTACGTGTTCCAGCTCGAGGCGTTCGAGCGGATCGGCCGGGTGGCCCTGTTCTCCGCCCTGGTGATGCTCGCCGCGGGGCTGAACTTCATCCTGATCGATCTCGGGCACATGGAGCGGTTCGTCACCGTGTACACCCACCCCCAGTGGAACTCGGTGTTGAGCTGGGAGATCTTCGCGTACGTCGCGTACATGGCGGTGGTGGGGGCGCAGCTGTGGCTGCTGATGCGGGTCGACCTCGCCGCGCTGCGCGAGCGCACCCGCGGGCCGCGGCACCTGCTGTACCGGGCGCTGGCGTTCGGGTTCGACCACACCTCCCCGCTCGCTCACCAGCGCGACCGGCGGCTCGTCGGGTGGATCGCGGTGATCGGCCTGCCGATCGCGATCGCGGTCGAGGGCGGGCCGGGCGCGCTGTTCGCGGTGGCGAAGGCCCGCCCGTTCTGGTTCTCTCCGCTGATCCCGATCGTGTTCGTGGTGTCGGCGCTCGCCTCCGGCGCCGGCGTGTTGTCGGTGGTGCACTGGATGACCGGCGATCGGGCCGACCCGCGGTGGCCGCTGCGGGTGCGGATGTTGGGCACGATCTCGGTCGCGATGGTGGCGGCCGAGCTGCTGATGTTGTCGTCCGAGGTGCTGGTCGGGGTGTACAGCAACATCCCCGACCACCTGCACCTGTACCGCACGCTGCTGCTCGGCCCGTTCGCGTGGGTGTTCTGGGGTTGGCAGATCGGGCTCGGCTCGCTGGTGCCGATCACGGTGTTGGTGCTGTGGGGCAAGCGCGCGCCGTGGGTGCCGGCGCTGTGTGGCGCGCTGGTCGCGTTCGGGGCGATCGCGGTGCGGCTCGACATCGTGGTGCCGAGCCTGACCGTGCCGGTGCTACCCGGGCTCGGCGACGCGCTGGCCGACCCGCGGACGTACCACGACTACTTCCCGTCGTGGGTCGAGTGGCTGTCGTCGGCGGGGTTGATGGCGGCGACGGCGCTCGCGTGGATCGTCGGGTTCCGGCTGCTGCCGATCGCGTCGGTCGGCGAGGGCGGCGGCAAGTCGTAGCGGTACGCGGGATCACACCGTTCCGGCCGGGGCGCGGACTCGGCCGGCCGGTCGAGCACCAGCCACCCGCGCGGGTGCCCGGTCGACGGGTCCACGTCGATCATCGCGCGCCACAGCGCCTCGATCGGGACCCAGTGCGGCGGGTACTTGAACCGCGCCACGTCGAGCACCAGCGCCAGGTCGCGCCCCTCGTGCACCGCCCCGATCGGGGAGAAGTGCCCGGCGCCGGTCTGTCCGAGCGCCGGGCGCGCGTAGTTCACCACCACGAACGGCCCGCGCGGGGCGCGGCTCGCCGCGAGCAGGTCCTCGCGGAACGCGGCGAGCGAGCCGGGCTCCGCCGACACCCCGCGGACCTCGGCCCCGTTGCACCGGGCGAGGCACCCGACCTGCACCAGCGACAAACCTTCGTTCGCCGCCTGTTCGAGCGCCGAGCAGCAGATCAGCAGCGACTCGTCGAAGTGTCGCCACGGCCCCTTCCACGCCCGCCCCGGGTCGACGCCGAGCGCGTTGAGGGCGGTGACGAGCGAGCCGAGTCCGCACCAGGCCGGCTCCGCCTGGGTGTGGAACTGGGCGATCAGCGGGAAGAACGACGCGCCGGTCCCGGCGGTGACCGCGTCGACCAGCAGCTGTCGGCCCTCGTCCGACTCGAACGCGATCAGGCCGTCCGGGAGCGGCTTGCGGTGAACGGTCGCTGGGCTCATCTCGATCCCGTATCCCCGGGGAGGATCCCGTACGCGCGGAAGAACGTGATCGCGTCGGCGATCGCCGGCTCGATCGGCCCCGCGGTCCACCCGAGCTCGGCCGCGGCGCGCGCCGACGAGAACTGGAACGCGGTGGACACGGCGTACCGCACCTGGACCGAGTTCAGCGTCGGCTCGCGCCCGGTCGCCCACTCCTGCAGGTCACCCGCGAGGCCCGCCGCCGCCGACGCCCAGCGCGGGATCCGCCACCGCGGCGGGCGCACGCCCGCGACCCCCGCGATCACCTCGAAGATCTCGCGGTAGGTGTAGCTGCGGTTGCCGAGGATGTACCGCTCGCCCGACCGCCCCTTGTCGTGTGCGAGCACCATCCCGCGCGCCACGTCGCGCACGTCGACGAAGTTGTTCACCCCGTCGGTCCCGCCGGGGACCCGCCCTCGGACCACCTCGACGATCACCCGCCCGCTGCTCGGCCGCCGGTCGAGCGGGCCGAACAGGAACGTCGGGTTCACGATCACCGCGTCGAGCCCGCCGCCCGCGACCTCGGCCCGGACCACCTCCTCGGCCTGGTGCTTGGTGATGGCGTACCCGTCGTCGAGCCCGAACTGGTCGAGGTTCCACCGGGTGGCCTCGGTGCACGGGCCCTCGAGTGACCCGCCCACCGCCGACACCGACGAGCAGTGCACCAGCCGGCGCACCCCCGCCTGGCGCACCGCGGCGACCACCCGCTCGGTGCCGCGCACGTTCGCGTCGACCAGCGCGTCGGTGGGCCGGCGGCGGACGCTCACCATCGCGGCGCAGTGGAACACCGCGTCGGCGCCATCGAACGCGCGGGTCAGCCCCTCCGCGCCGGACAGATCGGCGTCGATCCACGAGATCGGCCACTGCTCGAGGTGATCGACCCGTGAGCCGCCCCGGCGCAGCGCGCTCACGCTCCACCCGGCGTCGAGCAGCGCCACCGCCAGGTTCCCGCCGAGCAGCCCGCTCGCCCCCGTCACCACCGCGCGCAAGCTCCCCCCTTCGCGCGCCACGTATCCGGAGCGGGTGGCGACGCCCGCCGGCCCAGGGTACGACCCGCCATCGATCGAGGGCCGCGGTGGCAGGCTGGGAGCGTACGCGGTGGGCCTTTCGGGCCACCCCCACCGGCCGGGCGCTCGTCGCGGCGGCGCTGGTCGGGATCCACCTGTTGGTCGCGCCGCGGCTGGTGCCGTCGCTCGCACACCTCCCGCTGCTCGGGTGGCTGCGGCCCCACGTCACCAACCTCCACCTGTGCTTCGTGGTCGTGCTGGTGGGCGGGATCGCGTCGGCCCTCGAAGCCGGGCGGCTGCGCGGCGCGTGGGCGGCGGTCGCGTTCGTCTTCGCCGCGAACCTCGGGTTCGAGTTCCTGCTGCCCGACGGCGACAACCTGCTGGCGGACGGGAACACCCGCGACCCGTGGGACGCGGTCGCGGGCCTCGCGGGTGTCGCGGCGGCGCTCGCGGTGTCGTGGGCGTACCTGCGATGGGGGATCGAACCGGTCGACGGGAGGGCGGGTGTCGAGTCGTGATCTGCTCGAGCGGCTGCGCGTCGCCCGCCTGCACCGCCAGCGCTCCGCGGTCGACCTGGACAGGCTGGTCGAAGCCAGCGTGGGGCTGCACTCGACCGACTACGCCACGCCGTACCTGTCGGCGTGGGCGCGGCTGCCGGCGCTCGATTGGGCGGGGCTGTTCGCTCGGCTGAACGCAGGGGACGGCCTGTTCCGGATCAACGCGATGCGGAACACCGTGCACGTGGTGCACGCGCGCGACGTGCCGGTGGTGCTCGCCGCGACCGCGACCGCGGTGGGGGCGGTGGCGCGCCGGGTGCCGGGGTTGAAGGGCCTGTCGGAGGACGCGCTGCAGGCGGGGATCCGGTCGCTCGACGACGCGCTCGCCGGCGGTCCGCTCACCACGAACGAGCTCAAGGCGCGGCTGCCGGCGCTCGCGGCCGACGTGCGGTATTGGGTGATGCTCGCGATGTCGGCCGGGCGGGTGGTGCGGGCCGACTCCCCTCACCTGCGCAGCAACCGCACGCGGTACGCGGCGATCGCGCACCGGCTCCCAGGGTTCGAGCCCGGCGCGGTCGACCCGGCCGAGGCCCGCCGCACGCTGCTGCGCCGCGCGGTGGAGGCGTTCGGTCCGCTGACGGTCGACGACCTGTCGTGGTGGCTGCCGGCGCCGAAGTCCGAGGTAGCGCGCGCGCTCGCGGCGGCGGGGGCGGCGGTGCGCTCGGTCGAGGCCGACGGCGCGACCTGGTGGTACCCGGAGGAGCTGGCCGACGCGCCGTCGCCGCCGCGCGAGTCGCTCGGGGCGTGGGTGTTGCCGTACGAGGACGCGTTCCTCAAGGGGTACTTCGACCGGCGCTGGCTGTTCGCCCCCGGGGTGCGCGAGGTGGTGTTCCCGCGCAGCCTCGAGCACTGGGCCCCGCCCGAAGGGGTGGCGC
>JBEBJC010000755.1:0-4465 GCA_040080105.1 Myxococcota bacterium | reverse complement strand
ACGAGGTCACCCCGAGGGCGCGCTCGCGCAGCCGCTCGCGCCGGAGCTTCTCCTCCAGCGACAGCGAGGCCTCGTCGGTGTCGGCGCTCGCTCCGACCCACGGGCGGGCGGGGCCGTCGGGGAGCAGGGCGATCCGCAGCTCCTGCACGAGGGATCCCGGCACCGGCGCGAACCACGCGAGCTGGTCGCCCACGAACCGCCACCCGTGTGGCCCGCCCGTGCCCGGCAGGGGCAGCTGCACCACCTCTTCCAACCCGATCGCGCGCATCGCCGGTCCTCCGGGGGGGCTGTACCTCGCGGGTGACCGCGGCGCCGCCCGGGGGCAGGGTACGATGCAGGTGATGCACGACGAAGCGTTGACCTGGTTGCCGGACGGGTTTTCGATCGAGCTGCACCAGCCCGAGGACGAGTCGAGCCCGGTGCGGCCCGTCCTATGGGCGTACGCAGCGACCTTGCCCACGGTGGCGCTCGCGCTGCAAGCGGGGTTCGTGCCGATGTTGTCGGCGCTGCTGCTGCCGCTGCCGGCGGCGCTGCTGTGGTCGGCGCTCCGCCCGCGGCGGATCTCGATCCACGTCGACCACCAGCGGATCCGGGTCCGGGGCGCGTTCGGGGGGAGGCTCGCGGTGGAGCTGCGCCGGGTGCGCGACGTAGCGGTGACCGGGACCGGGCTCGAGCTGTTGCTGCACAGCGGCGAGCGGGTGTCGGTGCACGCGCCGGCCCCGTACGATCATCTCCGGCGGCTCGCCCGCGCGATCGGCGAGGTCCGCGACGAGGTGCACCGGTTCGAGTCGGAGGTGCGCCAGCGGACGGCCGACTTCGTCCAGATCGGCGCGCTCCGGGCGAAGGGTCGGTCGTAGGCGGTTACGGACACGGATGCGCGACGGACTGTGGACGGGGCCAGGGGAGAGCGTGCCGGACTGGGCGCCGGTGTTCGACTTGCTCGACGCCGGGTTCCCGCAGCTGCCCGCGCGGGCGGCGCAGGCGGCGGCGCTCGGCGCCCCGTGGGCGAAGGTGACCACCCCGTTCGTGTGGTTCGAGGGCGGGGCCCCGGTGGCGCACGTCGGCGTGCTCGCGCACCCGCTCCGGCTGGCGGGGGAGGACCGGGTGGTGGCCGGCGTACACGCGGTGTGCTCCCGCCCCGACCACCGCGGCCGCGGGCACGTGCGGCGGCTGCTCGAGGCGGCCTGTGAGTGGATCGACGGCCGGTTCGACGCGGCCAAGCTCCACACCGACTACCCGGACCTGTACGCGAAGGTCGGGTTCGAGGTCGCGCCGACCCACCGGTTCCACACGCGGGCCCGCGGCGGCGGCGGCCCGGCGGTGCGGCTCGACCCGTACCGCGACCACCCGCGGATCGACCGCGCGCTCGCCGGGCGGTCGCCGGTGTCCGACGCGCTGTCGACCCGCGACCCGGGCTGGCTCACGTGGATCGACGCCGCGCTCGCCCGAGGGCTCGACCGGTGGTTCGTGGGGGTGCCCGACGCGCCGTGGATCGCCGCGGCCGAGGTGCGCGACCGCGTGCTGTACGTGTACGACGTGATCGGTCCGGAGCTCCCGTCGGCCGACGGGCTGCTGGGCGCGATCGGAGAGTCGTACGACCGGGTCGAGTGGTCGTTCTCCCCCGAGCGGTTCGACCCGCAGGCGGCTGCGGTCGAGGTCCCCGCGTCGGAGGGGGTGCTGCAGGTGCGCGGGCGGTGGGCGCCGCGCGGGCCGGTCGGGGTGTCCCGCCTGTGGGAGCACTGAAGACCGCGCGCGGCGCCCCGGCTCACTCGGCCAACAGCGCGGGGATCAGCTCCAGCATCGCCTGCGGGTCGTATTCGCGCGCGATGTACCGGATCGTGCCGTCCTTGCCCACCAGGATGTCGATCGGGAACGGGTTGCTGCCCTCGTACGTCGCCGCGATCGGCGCGTAGTTGAACGAGGTCTCGATCCCGACCGGGTAGGTCAGCGGCCCCAAGAAGTTCACGTAGTCCACCACCGCCGGGAAGTTGGCGATGTCATCCGCGTCCGGGTCCAACGCCACCACTTGGAGGCCCTGCCCACCGAACACGTCCACGAAGCTCGACTGCATGTCTGGCAACTCCAGACTACAGACGGGTCAATAGGTGGCGAAGTACGCAAACAGGAGTACGTTTCCGCTCCCGTTCGCCGCGTAGGTCCAGTCCGTCCCGTCGACCAGCGTGGCCGACATGTCTTGCGGGAACGGGTCGCCCACCGACAGACCGCTCATGTTGCCCATGAGGTATGCGACCCGTTCGGGTTGCGACGGGTCGTCGGAGCGGAGGTGCAGGAAGCCGATCTCCTCGACCGGCTGCGGCGCGCCCCCGGTGTCGCCGGTCGACACCTCGGGGACCACGCTCGCGGTGAACGTCAGGGTCAGGTTCGCAGTGCCACCCGGCGGGATCACCACCTGCCACGGGGTCACGGTGAACGCGGGGTTGTCGATCCAGTTGTCGTAAAGGGTCAGGTCTGCGTTGCCGTCGTTGTACACGGGCAACGTGATCGTGCTCGACTCACCCACGTCGAGGTCGCCGGGGAACCCGAGCAGGTTCACCGTCTCGGGCAGGTACAGGTACGGCGCGACCCGCTCCGGGTGCACCCGGAACGTGTACGGAGTCCACCAGTCCCCGTTGAACAGGATGTCGCCGTGCAGGTCGACCGCGAGGGTGCGCCCGGTGATGTCGGGTCGCTCCCCGTTGTCGTCGGCGTACGCCTTCGGCACGGCGACGCGGCTCCCGCCGACCACCACCGGGTTCGCGGGGTCCGACACGTCGTACAGCCGGGTGTCGTTCCACGCCGCCACCGCGAGCAGCCCGTCGTCTTCGGCCACCGCGACCACCGCAGAAGGCTCGGCCCGCGACGACAACACGGTCGGCGCGGCCGGGTTCGACACGTCGACCACGACCCAACCCGCGGTCTCGGTCGCGACGAACGCGAGGGTGCCCGACTCGTTCAGCTCGATGTCCCGCGCGATCCCGCCGGTGACCACGTACCCGAGCTGCACCGGCGCGAGCGGGTCGGTCACGTCGAGCACGAACAGGCCCGTCGCGTCGGCCACGTACGCGGTGGTGCCGCGGACCGACACGTCCCACACGTTGACCAGGCCGGCGGTGTAGTGCACGTCGACGACCAGGGTGTTGTCGTCCGCGGTCCCTGCGAGCCCGTCGAGGCCGAGCGGGTCGCGGTGGTACACGCCCAGACCGCCGTCGTGGAGCGCGGCGTACAGGTGCCCGCCCTCGAAGTCGATCCCCTCGTACGCGGCGCTCGGCTCGAGCAGCTGCGGACCGAGGACCGGCGCCAAGGTCGCCGAGGTGGGGGTGCCCGCGGTGTGGTTCAGGTCCACCGCCGACAGGAACCCCGGCCCGTCGTCGATGTTGCCGTGTTGCGCGGCGTACACGATGTCCATGTCGCCGTCGTCGAACGCGAGGTGTTGACACCCCGGCGCGCGCGGCTTGTGCGACGTCGACGGGTCCGGGTCCGGCGCTGCAGGCCAGGTCCAGCCCTGGGCCATGTACGGCACCGACTCCGGGTTCGTCGCGTTGACCACGCTGAACGTGTACGAGCAGTTGAACATCTCGGGCGGGTGGGTCGCGTCCCCGTCCCGGTACCGCACTTCGTTCGTGTGCATGTGGGTCTGCCCGGCCCCGCCTGCGCCGAGCGCGCCGCCGTTGCCGAGGACCTTCTTCAGCTGATCGAACACCGGCTCGAAGTGACCGGGCACCAGCACCGGGTCGGTGTCGGTGAACACGGTGGTGGTGTTCGTGATGGTGTTGGTGTTGGTGTTGGTGACGGTGTTGGTCACCGGCTCTGTGTTGGTGATCGTCGTCGTGATCGTGTTGGTGTTCGTCAGCGTCGCCGGCAAGTCGGAGACACACGTGCCGTCTTCGGCCTCGTGTGTGCCAGGACCACATTTCGTGCCTTGGCAGCCGGACAGAGCTACGCCCACCAAGACGGGCACGGCCCACTTGGATGGCATCGAGTTGCTCCTCGAGGCGGGTTCGCCTCGGTGGCGTAGTGCTCGGGGCCCCGCCGATGGATCCGCGCGACGTTAGCGTGGCCTGTAGGCGCGCTCCGCGGCCCCCGGGACGGTCGACGTCCGGGTTCCGGTCATCAGCTCGATCAGCTGGGCGGTCAGGCGCCCCGGCTCGAACGGCTTGCCCGAGAACGCGGTGTGCTGGTCGAGCTCGAGCGTGCTCTGCACCCGGTCGGGGTAGCCCGAGTACAACAGGACCGGCAGCGTCGGGTGGGTCTCGCGCAGGGTCCGCAGGGTCTCGATTCCGTCGATGTCGGGCATCGCCACGTCGAGCAGCATCACGTCGACTTGTGGGTCGTGCGGCGCCGCGACCCGCGCCAGCGCCTCCCGCCCGCCGCCGACGCTCTCGGCGACGAACCCCTGGCGCTCGAGCAGGCGTTGGATCGAGCGCCGGACCATCTCGTCGTCGTCGACCAGCAGCACCCGCTCCCC
>JBEBJC010000754.1:0-4471 GCA_040080105.1 Myxococcota bacterium | reverse complement strand
GGGGGACGCCCTGCGCGAACCGTCGCGGCCACGCCGCGGGACCTTCGGCGGCCCACGCCGCCACCAGCGCGTCGTCGACCGCCCCCTGCACGCCGGACGGGAGCTCGACCCGCGACAGGGCCACGTCGGCGAGGGGTCCCTCGAGCCACCCCTCGGCGACCCCCGGGTGCAGCTGCCCGACCCACACCCCGCCACACAGGACGGTGATCCCGGTCACGCCCGGCCACACCCTCCCGCTGACCTGGCCGAGCTCGATCACCCGCGCGCCGGCGGGCGTCGGGGGCCGCGGGTGCTTCGGGCCGGCGCGGCGGGCGTTCCCGGCGCGCTCCTCGGCCGCCTCGCGGGCGGCGTCGCGGGTCGACGCGACCCGGTCGAGCCAGCGGACCGTGTCGTCCTCGAGCGCCCAGAACCGCGGCCGCCCCGGCGCGGGGCGAGCGTCGGTGGTGCCGGGGGGGACCCGTCGCACCGGGAGGTGCACGACCAGCGCCCGCGCGGAGCAGAGCTCGCCCTCTCCGTCGGGGTACAGCGGGGCGTCGGCCCACCGCCCGATCGAGGTCTCGGGGGAGTCGAGGGCGTCGCGCAGCTCCGCCGGTGACCCGATCGACGCCTCGAGTGACCGCCGCAGGCGCTGCAGGTCGGCGGGCCGCCGCGACCCACACAGCTGGTCGGTGGCCGCGAGCGCCGCCGCCCGGACCGCCGCGCACAGCGCGTCGACGCTCGGCCCGGGGACGAGCCCGTCGCCGGTGGGCTTCACCCGCACCGCCGGGTCTTCGACCCACCCGTCGAGCGGCGTGGGCCACTCGACCGGGATCCTGGGCCCGCGCAGCCCGTCGACCCGCAGGAACACGCCGTCGCCCGCGCAGAACCCGACCGCGCCCCGGCGCGGGAGCGGCACCGCCGCCGACGGGTCCAGCGCGGGGAGCGGGGTCGGGGCCTGTTGCCCGACCAGCACCAGCCGGTACCGGGTGGCGAGCGTGCCCAGCTTGACGTCGTCGACCCACACCGGCGCGGGTCCCCCCGGCACCCGCGCGCGCGGGTCGTGGGTCATGGCGACCCCGCCCTCCGCCTGGCGCCGGTCCAGCTCCGCCCGGTCGATCCACGTCCCGTCGGCGCACCGGAACAGCGGCGCGTCGGCGGTGGCCTCGGGCGACAGCACGTACTCCCGCAGCCACACCGTGAGGATCCGATCGTCGGTGGGCCTCCACCCGGCCAGCAACCCGCGCGCGTACGCGTGCGCCAGGTCCACCAGTGCGCGCAGCTGCTCGCGGCCCGCCGGGGTGAGGCGCACGAACCCGAGGTCCGCCTCGAGCGCGTCGCCGGTCACCACCGCCCGCACCGGCACCGGGAACGGGAACCCCTCCGGCGCGAGCTCGACCCCGTCGAGCACCACCTCGGCGAGCATCCCGCCCGCTCCGGTGCCGAGGCCGAACTCGCCCCGCAGGCCCTCGGCCTCGAACCACCGGCGGTGCGGCCCGGACACGGTGAGCGACCGGACCGGCAGCAGCTTCCGCCGGGCCTGGCCCTCGCGCCACGCGCGGATGTCGGCGGAACGGTCGGGCGGGCGGAACCCCACCGCCGCCACCACCGCGGCCTCGACCTGCGGGCTCGACTGCACCACCAGCGGGAACGGCGAAGGTCCGGGGGGCACGCCGACCGCGAGCACCACCTGCGGCTCCGCCGCCACCTCTCGCAGCGAGCGCAGCCCGCCGAAGCACGGCACGATCGGCTCGCCGTCGATCACCTCGGCGGTAGGACCCGCCCCGAGGCGGGCCCGCAGCGCGAGCCACACCTCCGGCGTCGCGGTCGCGGCCTGGACCAGCGCATACAGGGCGTCGGGGATCGCCTCCTCGATCGCGCGCACCGGCGCGTGGTCGCGCGGTCGGGTGAACGTGCGGTCGGGCTCGAGCGCGACCCGGACGACCGGAGCGGCGCCGCGGACCGGGATCGTCGCCACCAGCCGGTCGCGGTGCACGACCTCGATCCGCCCCTCGCCGATCCGCGCAGGATCGGACGGCAACCCGAACCACACGTCGACCCCGCCGAGCTCGGCCACCCGCTCGGCGAGGGTCGGGATCCGCCCGAGCGGGGCCTGCTGCTCGAACCGGACCGCGTGGCGGTTCCACGCGTCGACGCCGGCCGTCCCGTCGACGAACCGATCTCGTTCGAGGTGACGGAGCAGCGCCAGCACGTGCGGCTCCACGCACAGGACGTCGGGCGCCGCCACCCACGGGTGGGGGCGGCTGGTGCTGAGCGCCACCGGCACGGGCGCTCGCCGGGCGTCGCCGAGGGCGGCGGGGAGGCCGTCGCCCCACGCGCCGATCCGGCGGTCGCGGGCGTCGGGGTCCCACCCGACCGATCGCAGCCACCCACACACCGCCGGGCCCGGGGTCCCGGTGTGGCGCCACAGGGCGAGCGCGAGCGCGCGCAGCGCCGGCCCGAGCCGCTCGAGCACGGCGGCCGGGGACACCAGCGCCTGGTGCGCGCGGTCCACCGGCCAGTCCTCCGCCAGGTCGAGCGCGCCGCGGACGCCAGGCAGGGCCAACGGCGCGCGCAGCGTGCACAGCTCGACCCCGCAGCGGGTCAACACGAGCTCGGCGGCGCCGGTGCCGTCGGGGCTCGCGCCGAGCTCCCCGGTGATCCCGGCGGCGTCCACCGGCACCCGCACGTCCACCGGTGCCCGCAGCACCGGCGCCCGCCGCGGCGCGGCCTCGCGCTGCCCCCGCGACAGGTCGGCGAGCCAGTCCGCCGTGCGCTCGACCCCGAGCCACCGACGCCACTCCTCCCGCACCGGGGCCGGGATCCGCACACACCGGCGCAGCAGCGCGTCGGGGATCGGCCCGCTGGACTCGGCCACCGCGTAGTCGCCGGCCAGCACCTCGTCGATCGACAGGCGGCGCCCGTCGCCGGTGGCCACGATCGGGGCGGCGGTGATCGGCGCGAGCTCGGGGTCGAGCGGCGCGTACCCGCGGTCGGTGAGCCGCAGGCAGTTCGTCACCAGCTCGACCGCGTCGTCGGGGGGGAGATCGTGGGTCAGCTCGACCAGGAACCGGCGGATCTCGAGCTCCAGCGCCTCCTCGGCGGCGGTCCGCACCGCGTCGGGCACGACCCGATCCCAGGTCGGGTTCGGGGTGAACCCGGGGTGGTCGAGGATCGCCTCGAGCTTGGGCCCGGGTCCGGGGCGCCAGGTGGTCTCGACCACGACCCCGTCGCGGCGCAGCGACACGACCAACGGGCCGCGGGCCCCGCCGGAGTCGGCCTTCACCGCGCCCTGGAGCGGCCCGTGGGTGAACCGGCGCTGGCGCCCGCTGGTGAAGTACGGTCGCTCCTTCTTCCGCCGCTGCATCGCGGCGACCCGGGCGCGCGCCGCGAGCACGTCGTCGTACCCCACCGCGTCGGGGCGGAGCCGCAGCACCCGGTCGACGTGTGGGGGTCCGAACACCACGTCCGACCCGACCTGGTCGAGGTGGTCGCGCGCGAACCGCGGCGGTGGGTCCATCGCGGAGAGCTCGGCCACCGACCAGCCGCGCCCGGCGACCTGGGCCACCAGCGGCAGGTCGGCGAGCGCGCCGAACGGCCCCTCGCCGAGCTGGTCGAGCGCCGCCAGCCCGAGCGCCGTCGACCCGCCGAACGCGCCGTGGCGCAGCCACTCGCGGTGCGACGCCACCAGCGCGGCCCGGGCGTCGGTCCACCGACCGTCGTCGACCACCTCCGACCGCGAGGCGTTGAGCCGAACGGCGCCGGCGAACAACACCCCGCCGACAGGGGTGCCCGCCAGCGGCGGCAGCGACGCGTGGCCCACCACCACCCCGTGTCGCACCACCTCCACCGACGGAGCGCCGAGCCACAGCCAGCCGTCGGTCACCCGCACCGCGTGGTCGGGGATCGCGCGGTCCACTGGCTGGCCGTTGATCCGGATCGGCGCCGGGCAGTGCCGCGCCGCTCCCTGGATCAGCCGCGCCTCGAGCGGCGGGCGGAACAGCAGCTGGACCGCCTCGGCGAGCGTGGCCGCGCCGAGCTGCTCGCGCACCGACACTCGCACCCCCTCGGGCGGGTCGTCGGTCAACGGGACCACCGGGGTCTCGGTCGGGTCGCGCACCTCGAGCCGCACCGCCGGCTCGTCGTCGAGCGCCGCGCGGTCGATCCGCAGCCACCGCGGGGACAGCCCGGTCGCCCCGAGCGCGCCGACCGCGAGGTGCTGCAACATCTGCCCGCGGGCGTCGTCGGGGTCGCCGAACAGGTGGTCGAACAACCCCTCGAGCTCGACCTGGGTCGGCAGCGCCCCGCTCCACCGGATCACGAAGTCGTCCGAGTCGTTGTCGATGTCGATCGCGGTCGCCCCGGCGCACACGGCGGCAGCGACCAGCTCGAGCACGTACCGGTACGGGTCCTCGAGCTGGAACTTCGCCATCTTCTCGAGCCCGAGCTTCCGGTCGACCCGGAACCCGCCCCGCCCGACCACCACCCCGCTCAC
>JBEBJC010000753.1:0-4471 GCA_040080105.1 Myxococcota bacterium | reverse complement strand
CCTCTCCCCTCTGGGGAGAGGGTCGGGGTGAGGGGACCGAGCCCGCCGGCGGCCTTGCCCTGCCGGGTCACTCGAGCTCGGCCGTCCAGTAGTCGCGCCACGGCGAGCCGGCCGGCATCCACTCGCGCCACTCGTCCGGGATGTCCACCTGCAGCACGGCCATCCACACGAGCTCGAGCCCGCTCGGCACGTGCGGCCGTTGGCGCAGCGGCATCTTCGCCTCCACCGGGGTGCGGTCCGCCTTCGACGCGTTGCACGCGACGCACGCGGTGACCACGTTGTCCCAGCAGGTCAGCGCCACCATCCGCCCGTCGGCCGCGCGCACCCGGCCGTCGGCCGACTGCGCCCGCGGGACGACGTGGTCGAGGGTGAGCTCGCCCAGGTCGGGCTTGCCGCTCGCGCGGACCGGGCGGGTCCCGCAGTATTGGCAGGTGTAGCTGTCCCGCGCCAACACGTTCTGGCGGTTGAACCGAACGCGCGACCGGAACGCCTGGTACCGGCGCAACACGACGACCGCCGGGTGCGGGATGCCGAGCGACGCCGACCGGATCACCCGCCCGGCGTACGACTCGACCATCGACACCTTGTCCTCGAGCAGCAGCGACACCGCGCGCTCCCACGGGACGACCCGCAACGGAGTCCAGTCGGCGTTGAGCACCAGCACCGTCTGTGTCATGTCACACCTCTGCGACGGTCCGACGTCGAGAACACGCCGGATCGAGTGGAATCGAACCAAACCAAAACGTCGCCGACCCCAGAACGACAAAGCCCCGGGACCGTATCGGATACCCGGGGCTTCGACGCAGGAGACAAGCACGTCTCCTTAAGGTCGAGGTCCAGGGTGGCCGTAGTTCCGCGGGAGGGAGTCCGGAGACCCACCCGCCTGCACCACGTCGACAGGCGTATGTTCCGGCATACCCGGACGACCGCTTCGGAGAACCGACGATGCGCGATGCAGTTGCGAACGCACGGGACACGCTCCGAGACTCGCCTTCACCGTGCCTCGGACCCGACACCCCGTCAAGCGGCCCCGACTCTTTTGTAGCGAATGCAGCGTCGGTCAGCCGATCGTCCAGCCGTAAACGCAACCGCCGACGAACAGCCCGACCCACAGGGCCTCGGCCGCGCGCAGTCCGGCGCTCTCGGGCACCGCGGCCCACGCGGCGCCGACCACCGCCCCGCCGAGGTGAGCGAACACGTCGATCGACGGGACCACCAGCGAGGCGACCAGGTTCAACGCGAGGAACCCGCCGAACACCGGGCCGAGCAGCCGCCGGTCGCGCGGCTCGAGCGACCGGCGGCGCACCACCGCCAGCACCACCCCGGCCGCGAGCAGCCCGTACGCCCCGCCCGACGCGCCGTCCGACTGGCGGGTGCCCACCAGGTGGGTGAACGTCGCGCCGCCGACGCCCGCCAGGCAGAACCCGGCGAGCACCCGGAACCGCCCGACCACCGGCTCGAGCGCGCGGCCGAGCGCGAGCAGCGCCACCGCGTTCAGCGCGAGGTGCAGCGCGTCGACGTGCAGCAGCACACAGGTCGCGAGCCTCCACGGGTCGTGCGCGACCAGCGGCGCGTACTGCCCGCCTACCGCCACCCGGAGCACCAGGCTGCGGGCGAACAGGAACGCCGACGCCGGGCTCGCCCCCCGCACGACCCCGCTCGCGCCCGACGCGAGGTGCACCACCACGACCAGCGCCGCGAGGCCCTCGCCGGGGCCGAGCCACCGGTCGAGCGCTCCCGCTCCGCGGGACGCGAAGCGCCACATCGCGGTCAGACCGGGACCGAGAACTCCCGCAGCACCGACTCGAGGCTCGTCTTCCGGTCGGTCGTCGCCGACCGCTGGCCGATGATCAGCGCACAAGGCAGGTCGTACTCCCCGGCCGGGAACTGTTTGCGGCGGGTGCCCGGAACCACCACCGACCGCGCCGGCACCCGGCCTCGGAGCACGACCTCGTGCGGGCCGGTCACGTCGACGATCGGCGTGGACGCGGTGATCGTGACGCCGGCGCCGATCACCGCCTCCCGCTCGACCCGGACCCCCTCGACCAGGATCGCGCGGGAACCGACGAAGCAGCCGTCCTCCACCACCACCGGCACCGCGCCCGGCGGCTCGAGCACCCCGCCGATCCCCACCCCGCCCGACAGGTGCACGTGCTTACCGATCTGCGCGCACGACCCGACCGTGGCCCAGGTGTCGACCATCGTGCCCTCGCCGACCCACGCCCCGATGTTCACGTACCCCGGCATCACCACGCACCCGGGCTCGAGGAACGCGCCGTACCGCACCGTGCCGGGCGGGACCACCCGGATCCCCTGCGCCGCCAGATCGGTCTTCAGCGGGATCTTGTCGTGGTACACGTAGTCGCCGTACCTCCCCTCGCGCATCGGCGACACGCGGAAGTACAGCAGGATCGCGTGCTTGATCCACGCGTGCACCGTCCAGGCGCCACCTTCGTCGGTGGGCGGCACCGCGACCCGCAGGCGCCCCTGGTCGAGCAGCGCGATCACCGCCTCCACCGCGTCGCGGTCGATGGTGCCGGTGGTCCACGACCGCTCGATGCGGTCCTCGAGATCGTTCATGGCTTCACCGGGGGGTGGGAGGCGGTGACCTCACTGGTCTCGAGCGTGACCTCGTGGGTGACCAGGTGCACCAGCACCTGGCCGAACTCCGCCTCCTGCAGGCCGAGCAGGCGCGCGGCGCGCCGCATCACCTCGGCCTCCGCCCCGAGGAACTCGTCGTCGGCGGTGGCGGCGCGGAAGAACGTGTCGATCAGCTGCACCCGCTCGGGCACCGACAAGGTGGGCAGCCGCAGCAGCGCCTCGCCCAGCGCCTCGTGCCACCGCGGGGTGAACCGGCCGGTCCCCGACACGAAGCCGCTGCGCTCCATCAGGGTCGTCGGGAACGTACCCGACAGGAACTTGGCCTCCGCCGGGGCGACCGCGCCGTCCGACCCGAGGATCTGGTTCACGATGTGGTAGGAGAACGCGAGCTTCAGCTCGTCGAGTGAGAAATCCTCGTCCACCTGACCTCCCGCGGCCACAGCCTACCCCGGCGCGAGCCCGTTGCGCACCTGCCCACACCCTCGGTAGGCTCCGGCCCGGAGGTGGAGTTGCGGACACTCCGCTGGGCCGGGATCGGCCTGCTGTTGTGCGCGTGCATGCCGAGCTGGGACGCCCCGATCGAGCCGGGCAACGACGAGCCGATCGTGATCGAGGTCCCGAAGGGGGCGACCGCGAACGGCATCGGCCCGAAGCTGGTCGAGGCCGGGCTCGTGCAGGGCGAGCTGCAGTGGAAGGTGTACCTGAAGATGGGCAACGACGCGACCTGCATCAAGGCCGGGAAACACGAAGTCAAACGTTCCCAGTCGCTGAACGAGGTCGTGAAGTCGTTGTGCGGGGCGCCGATCGCCGACGACGTGCCGTTCACCGTGGTCGAGGGGTGGCGGATCATCGACATCGACCTCGCGCTGTCCGCGAAGGGTCTGGCGAAGAAGGGTGAGTACCAGAAGGTCGCGCTCGCCAAGGACGTGACGACCCCGTTCGAGATCACCGCCACCACGCTCGAGGGGTACCTGTACCCCGAGACCTACATGGTCCCGGCCGCCGGCGCCGACGTGAAGAAGCTGATCGAGCGCCAGCTCGCCACGTTCCAGGAGCGGTGGCTGTCGAAGCACCAAGGGGACCTCGGCAAGCGCACGCTGGACCAGGTGGTGGTCATGGCGTCGATGCTCGAGCGCGAGGAGCCGAAGCCGGCGAACCGGCCGCTCGTCGCCGGCATCTTGTGGAAGCGGATCGACACCAACAACGGCCTCGGGGTCGACGCCACCACCCGGTACCCGCTCGAGGACTGGAACGACAACAAGGGGTTCCTCGCCCTGCTGCGCGACAAGGAGCACCCCTACAACACCCGCTACCGCAAGGGACTGCCGCCGACCGCGATCGGCAACCCGACCATCTCGTCGCTGGACGCGGCGTTGAACCCCGAGCCCACCGAGGCGTGGTACTACCTGCACGACGCGCAGGGGAACCTCCACCCGGCGAAGAACGCGCAGGAGCACGAGGCGAACCGCGCGAAGTACAACGTCTACTGAGGTGCCCGTGATCTGGCTGCTGGCGTGTGTGCACTCGAAGGACCCCAACCCCCACGGCGCCGACGCCGATGCCGACACGGACGCCGACGCCGACGCCGACGCCGACACCGACGCCGACGTGGACTCGGACACCGACGCCGACACCGACCCGGTCGAGTGCGCGATCTTCCCGCCCGACAACCCGTGGAACACCGACGTCTCGGGCTACGACGTGCACCCCGACAGCGACACGTTCATCGACTCGATCGGCCGGGGCACCACCCTGCACCCGGACTTCGGCACCGTGTGGGCCGGGGCGCCGAACGGGATCCCGTGGGTCGAGGTCCCGTCGTCGCAGCCGCGGGTCCCGGTGGAGTTCCGGTACGGCGACGAGAGTGACC
>JBEBJC010000752.1:0-4472 GCA_040080105.1 Myxococcota bacterium | reverse complement strand
CCGCCCCGTACCCCACCGCGACCGGGAAGAACCCCGCGTCGAACACCTCGAGCGCGCCCGCCCCGAGCCACCACTCCGCGTCGAGCCCGAAGGTCGACCCGCCGCGCCACGCGACCGCGGCGCGTGGCCCGGTGATCGGCCACACCGGCCCGTCGCGGCAGTCGGCTTCCGTCCAGTAACAGGTGTCGCCGAGCACGAACGGCCACGCGACCCCGATCGAGACGGCGCCCCGGTGGTCGGCCCCGGGCTGCCACGAGAAGCCGAGCTCGACCATCGGCTCGTTCGACACGAGCTCTGTCGCGGCGGCCTCGGTCGCGAGCAGCAACATGTCGCGATCATCACTCGGCGCGGCGCCGGCCGCCAGCGCACACCGACCGCTGGCGCTACAGTGTCGGCTCGCGGAGGACCGTCCTCGATGATCTGGACCTGGCTCGCGTGTGGAGGCGACGACCGCCCGGCCCCCGGCGCCCTCTCTGGGGACGTCGGGTTCGTGCCGGCGCGGGTGGCGCTCGGGGAGGTCCCGGTCGGGTGTGACCACGACCAGCTGGTGCGGATCGTGAACCGGAGCGCCCGCGACCACGAGCTCGCCGCGCTGACCCTCGACGCAGGGGCGGCCACGCTGCACGACCCGCCACAGATGCCGCAGATCCTCCACCCGGGCGGGACGATCGAGGTCCGGATCCGGGCGGTGGCCGACGCGCCGGCGCCGGCGGCGGGTACGCTCACCGTGACCTGGGAGGACGGCGGCGCCGCGACCGCGCCGGTCTCCGGGGCGGTCGCGTACCTCGGCGAGCAGGCCGAGTCGTTCGTGGTCCCCCTCCCGCCAGCCGACCTGCTGTTCGCGGTGGACGCGGGGCACGAGATGGGCGAGCGGTACGCCGACGACGTGGCCCGCGGGCTGCCCGCGCTGGTCGGCGCGCTGAACGAGCGGGCCGACTGGCGACTGCTGCTGGTGAACGACGCGTCGGCGTGTGGCGCGGTGCTCGCCGCCGCCGGCGACCCCGATCCGGCCGACGAGCTGGCCCAGGCGTGGTTCGACCGGCCCGGGTCGAGCCCGTACGACCACGCGCTGCTCGAGCTCGCGAGCCGCGCGCTCGCCGAGAACGCCGAGGACGAGTGCAACCGTACGTTCCAACGCGAGGACACGCAGCTGCACGTGGTGGTGGCCACCGACGCCCCCGAGCAGTCGGGCATCCCGTGGTCGCAGTGGGTGAACGACTTCGGGATCGGCGCGCCGACCGTGGTGGTGTCGGGGTGGGTCGACCTCGGCCACGACTGCGGCTCCGGCGCCGGTGGGTACACCGACGCGATCGAAGCCACCGGCGGCGCGGCGGTCGACCTGTGTGGCGACCAACCGCTGGAGGCGCTGGCCGACGCGATCCGTCCGGTGGCCCCGTCGTTTCGGCTCGCGTGGGTGCCACTGCCGGACTCGGTGGAGGTCACGGTCGACGGGCGGGCCGCCCCGGCGCACGTCGACGGCGCGGACGTGAGGCTCGACGACCCCACGCCGGCCGGAGCGGCGGTGGAGGTCCACTACGCGCTCGCCCCGGGGTGTGTCACGGCACGGTGACGTCGCCCCGGTCCGACCGGCGCGAGCGGAAGCTCCCGACCGACGCCGCGCCCTGCGCCGAGCGCTCGACCACCCAGGTCACGTACAGGTCGCCCACCGAGACGTCGCGCGGGTACACCCAGAACCACGCCGCGCCGTCGTCGCGCACCAGCGCGTGCACCAGCACGTCGTCGACCCGCTCGGGCAGCTGCGCCAACACCCAGGCGATCTCGTCGGGTTCGGCGTCGCGCGGCGCGCCGTCCATCGAACCTCCCCTGGAGCTGTAACGTCTCCGGCGGTCACACCGCGGTCGTCCCCCCTCAATCCGCTCCCTGCGCGGGCCGAGGGGTCAGGTGATGGTGCGCCTTCCCCCAGAGTCGGCATGGATCCGCCAGCGCCGCGACCAGCGTCTGGCGGCGGTGCTGAAGATCGTGCTCCCCGGGGCGGTGATCGGGGTCCTGAGCACGCTGCCGTCGCTGTCGCGCCCGGAGTGGTCGCTGGGCGTCGCGAACGGCTTGCTGCTGTGCGCGTTGTGCCTCGCCTACGGGGTGGCGTGGGGGTTCGTGCGCGCCCGCCGGTACGACGCGGCTCGGACGCTGGTGCTCACCACCTGGCTCACGTACCTCGGGGTCGAGCTGCTGCTGTTCCCGGGGCCCGACTACCCGCCCGAGACCCGCACGCTGGTGATGACGGTGGGCACCGGGTTCGCCGGGCTGATGGTCGCGGGGATCGTGGCGCTCGAAGATCGGGAGCGCGCGCGGTGGTGGGTCGGCGGGGTGCTCGTGGTGTACGTCGCCGCGAACACGATCACCGGGTTCACCGCCGAGGCGCTGATGCCGCTCGCGTGGGCGATCCTGGTCGGGATCGGCGCGCTGCTGCTCGTCATCAGCAGCGCGTTCGCGCTGGCGTTCGCCACCGACCTGAACACCTCCCTCGCGCACGCCGAGCAGGCGAGTCGCGCCAAGAGCAGGTTCTTGGCCAACATGTCTCATGAGCTACGCACGCCGCTCAACGGGATCCTGGGCTACGCGGAGCTGCTGCGGGAGGAGGTGCGCGACGCGGGCCTCACCCACCTCGATCGCGACCTCGAACGGATCTGGTTCGCCGCGAACCACCTGCACGGGGTGATCGGCGACGTGTTGGATCTGGCGAAGGTCGAGGCCGACAAGCTCGATCTCACGCTGATGGACGTGGAGCTGCGGCCGCTGATCGACCAGGTGGTGGCGACCACCGAGCCGATGGCGGCGCGGAACCTGAACCAGCTCACCCTCACGCTCGACCAGGTGCCGGACCTGGTGCGGACCGACGGCGTGCGCCTCCGGCAGGTCCTGCTGAACCTGCTGTCGAACGCGTGCAAGTTCACCGATCGCGGGAAGATCGAGCTCGCGGTGCGCGCCGACGAGCGCACCCTTACCTTCGTGATCCGCGACACCGGCATCGGGATCGCGGAAGAGGCACAACAGCGGGTGTTCGTCCCGTTCGAGCAGGCGGATGGCTCGACCACCCGGCGGTTCGGCGGCACCGGCCTCGGCCTCGCGCTGTCGCGCACGCTGGCCGAGCGGCTCGGCGGGACGTTGACCCTCCACAGCAAGCCCGGCCAGGGTTCAGCGTTCACCCTGACGCTCCCGCGACGCTGAACCGCCCCATGCGGCCGGTCCGCGGGACGGCTAAGCTGCGATCCGCGGGGTCGATCCCGCCGGTGCCCGTGGGGAGGACGATTGGAGGAGCCGCTGGTGCAGCGTACGCCCGAGACCCTGGCCGTCGCCGCGCTGAAGCAGCTGCGACCGAAGCAGTGGATCAAGAACGTGTTCTTGTTCCCGGCGCTGGTGTTCTCGGGTCGGTTCCTCGAGCCCGACCCCGTGTTCGCCGCGCTGATCGGGTTCGCGTCGTTCTCCCTGCTCGCCTCGAGCGGGTACGTGCTGAACGACTGGCTCGACCGCGAAGCCGACCGCAAGCACCCGAAGAAGCGGTTCCGACCGATCGCCTCGGGTGCCTTGCCCGAGTCGCTCGCGTGGGTGCTGATGGCGGCGTGCCTCGTCGGCGGCGGGGCGCTCGCGCTGTACCTGTCGCCCCAGTTCCTGTTCATCGCGATGGTGTACCTGGCGACCACGCTGTCGTACAGCTTCTACTTCAAGCACAAGGTCATCCTCGACGTGTTGTTCTTGTCGTCGGGGTTCGTGTGGCGGATGGTCGCCGGCGCGGTCGCGATCGACGTACACGTCAGCCCGTGGCTGTTCCTGTGCACCGTGTTCTTCGCGCTGTTCTTCGGGTTCAACAAGCGCCGGGCCGAGCTGCTGAACGTGGGCGCCCACACCGGCACCCGGCGGAACCTCGCCGAGTACAGCCCGCAGATGCTCGAGCAGTTCCAGGCGATCGTCACTTCGGCGACGATCATCACCTACCTGCTGTACACCGTGCTCGGCCCGACCGGGTGGATGACCCTGACCATCCCGCTCGTGTTGTACGCGCTGTTCCGGTACATCTACCTGATCGACCGCCACGGCGAAGGCGGCGCGCCGGACGAGACGCTGCTACGCGACGCCCCGATGTTGTTCACCGGGATGTTGTACTGCGTGGTGTCGATCGTGGTGCTGCTCGGACACCAGTACCAGTGGCTGCCCGACCTGCTGAAGTGACGATCGATCAGTTCGCCGGCAGGTCGACCGGCATCACCACGAACACCCGGGTCTCGCCGAGCCCGAGCCGGACCGAGGTGGTCCACGACTCGTGCCCCTTGAGGTCGACCTGGAGCTGGTGGGCGCGGTCTGGCTCGACGCTGACCGTCTTGCCCACCGCCTCGCCGTTGAGCAGCACCTGGGTCCCCGGCGGGGCCTGAATCTCGATCGTGGGGGCCTGGCTCGCGGCCGGCGCCGGGGTGCCCGAGAACGCGATCAGCGACACCGCCCCCGCCCCGACCGACGCG
>JBEBJC010000035.1:0-19252 GCA_040080105.1 Myxococcota bacterium | reverse complement strand
GTCGAACCGCACGCTCCGTGCCATCTCTCCTCCAGCCGCCCACGTACCAGCGTGACAGGCCAGGATCTGTCCGCGTCGCCAGCTGCTCGGGGCACGGGCTCGGGCACGGGCACGGGCTAGGGAGGAGCGCGGTCAGTACCACGGCACCGACAGCGCGCGCGCCGGCATCACGAACGCCGGGGGCCTCGCGAGGTCGATCGACGCGTCGCCCAGCCAATCGACGACCCACGGCCCGGTCGCGTCGAGGTCGACCTCCCACGTGCCGCCCGCCGCGCGCACGGCCGCCGCCGCCGCGCCGAGGAACCGGCCGAGGCGCGGGGTGTGCAGCTCGGCCAGGGGCCGATTGTCGAACATCCGCAGGTGGTCGCACTCGGGGTGGGCCGAGCCGAACACCCACGGGAACCAGATGTCGCTGTGCAGCGCGACGTGGAACCGCACCCGGCGGGCGCCGGTGGTCACCACTCCGGCCGCGTCGGTCGGGTACCGCCACCCGGTGATCCGCACCGGCGGGTACGGGGTGGTCATCCCGTTCGGGATCGAGCCCGGCACCGGCTCGAGCGCGCGCAGCACCGCGCCCAGGTCCTCGGTCCACGCCTCGGTCGGCGTGTCGGGGGCGAACCACGCCACCTTCGCGCGCACCGCGGAGGCGTGTGGGGTCGCGCGCGGCTTCATCGCGGCGTCGGTGAACCCGAACAGGTCCACCACCCGGTCGCGGTCGTACGCCTCGCGCAGCCTGGCGCGCAGCGCGGCCACGTCGGGGGCGGGCGGGACGAACCCGATCGCGCGCGCCTCCACCACGTCGAACACCTGGTGCTCGGCCCCCGCCGCCAACACCTGCTCGACCACCGCGAGCAGGCGCTCGGGGGCGCCGCGGGCCGCGTCGAGGTGCGCCGTCCAGGTGACGAACGGCGGCTCCAGCTGGATCCACAGGTTCTTCATCTACCGCAGCTCGTCCGCTCGGAACTCGAACGTACCGCGATCGTTGACCACCCGCACCACCCCCGGGCGGGTGACGCCGGGGGGCTCGAGGTTCTCGAGGTGGCTCAGGTTTCCGCGTAGCGCGGCCTGCAGCTCGGCCCGGGTCATCCGCGCCATCGGGTTGCCGCGGCCGAGGATCCGGATCTCGGCCACCGGCTGATACCCGGGCGGCGGGTTCTCGCCGCCCGAGCCGCCGAGCTGGTTCAGCGCCTTGTTGGTGTGCTCGATCACCGCGCCCTCGTCGGCGCTGGTGACCACCTTCATCTGGATCGCCTCCTGCGCCGTGTGGTCGACCAAGTCGGCCCCGCCGCCGAGCTCGACCGCGTCTCCGGCGGCGGCGCGGTTCATCGCCTCCACCAGCTCGGTGTACTTGCCGGTGTTGCCCACGCGGAGCTCGGCCGCGATCTCACGCAGGAAGTTCCGCAGCCCCGCGAGGTTCCGCACGTTCCCGCTCGCGACGCCGTTCGCGACTTCCTGGCCCGCGCCCACGTCGTTCGCGAGGCGGATCGTCTCGGCGGCGATCCGCGGCTGCACACCGGCGCGGACCATCTGGTCCATCGCCGCGACCGCGTTCGCCCCGTACTCGAGGCCGTACGCGGCCACGTCGACCGGGTCCATCCCCGCGTTGATCAGGCGCTCCGCGACAGCCGGATCGACGCCGCTCGCGCGCAGCGCCTCGATCACGTCCTCCGGGATGCCCCGGGCGACCAGGCGCGCCCACGGGTCCTCGACCGGCGGGAGCTCGCCCTCCTCGCCCTCGCCGTTGCCACGGCCGGTGCGCCCGTTGCCCTCTCCTTCACCGGGGCCTCCTTCCCCTTCACCGGTGCCGCGGCCCCGGTTGTTCAGCCACCGCCCGAACACCTTGCCCAAGCCCACGAACGTGGCCGCGAGCAGCATGTTCGCGATCAGGTTCTTGTCCCACGGCTGACCGGTCACGAGGTTCACGATCACGGTGAGCACCCCGGCGGCGACCGCGGAGACCAGCATCGCGGCCACCACCCCGGCCACGACCTCGGCCACGACGGCGAGCACGGCCCCGAACGCCGCGCCGATCAGCATGTTCTGCCACCAGCCGTCGAACAGGTCCCACCCGGACTTGCCGTCGAACGCGTTGTAGATGACGGTGCCCACGAGACCCATCAGCGCGCCCGCGACCGCGCCGATCGCGGCGATCGCGGCGATCAACGCGAGGCCGGCGAGCGCCTCGGGCAGCGCCGCGATCACCAGCACCGCCACCACCGCGATCACCAGGCCCGCGAGCAGCGTGACCCAGAACGCGGGGTTCGAGACCATGTCGACCAGATCGTTCCACTGCCGCTCGAGGAAGCTCTGGTTCGAGCGCTCCTCGATCCGCGACTGCGCGGTGTCGATCCGCGTGCCGAGGCTGTCGACGGGCTCGCGGGCCTCGCCCACCATCCCGGAGGCCTCGTCCTCGAGGTGTCCGTCGAGATCGGACCGCGACTCGGCGAACCCGGCGTCGAGCGCGCCGACCTGCTCGTCGAGCGACGTACCGGCGTCGGCGACGGCCACGTCCCCCTGCGCCTTCACCTGGTCGACCTGCTCGCCGAGACCCGCGTCGAACGACGCCACGTCTTCGGACACCGCCAGGCGGACCTGGCCGGGCACGGTCGCCACCTGGGTCGCGACCTGGTCGCCCGCGTCGGTGACCGCCGCGCTCACCTCTGCGCCGGCGTCGGCCACCTGGCCCGTCGCCCCATCGACCGAGGTCGCCACGTCTTCGCCAGCGGAGCCGAACGAGGCGAGGATCGACTCACCGAGCTCGGCCTCGACGACCTCCTCGGGCACCTCGGCCAGCTCGACCGCCTGCTCCTCCGCGGCGACCGTCGCCGCCGCGAGGCTCTCGTCGACCTGCTCCCGCAGCGCCGCCACGCTCTGGTCCCGCGCGGTGTGCAGCTCGGCCCGCGCGCCCTCGACCTCGGACGACAGCGCTGCCGACGCCTGGACCTGTTGCCCGCCGAGCTCGGCCTCGAGCGCCGGGATCTGCTCCTGCAACGACGCGAGTGCGCGCTGGCCCACGTCGGCGAGCGCGGTCGACGCGCCGGTCGCGAACGCCTGCAGCTGCTCGACCAGCTGCGGCCCGATGTCGTCGAAGCTGGCGCCGACCTGTTCGGCCTGCTCGACGAACCCGGAGCCCGCGGCGACGCCGTCTTCGCGCAGGCGGAGGCCAGTGTCGGCCTTGCCCTGCACCACCTTGTCGGCGGTGTCGGTGGCGAGCTCGTCCGCGGCCTGGGCCTTCTCCGCCGACGCGTCCCCGCCGGTGTTCCGCTTCTGGCCCCCGATCCGTCGCGCCTCGTTCGCTGCCGCGTCGATCTGGGCCTCGGCGGTCGCTGCGGCGGTCTCGCCGGCCGTCGCGGCTTCCTGCTGGCGGGTGGTCGCGAGGTCGACCGCCTCCTGCCGCTTCTCGGTGACCAGCGTCTCGGCGGTCGACGACGCGTCGGCCCCCCACGCGTCGACCGTGGTGGTGTGGGTTGCGGCCGCAGTGACCATCTCCTGGCCACCCTGCTCGAGCGCGGCCGCGCCGTCCGCGCTCGCGGCGGTGAACGCGGTCCCCAGGGTGGTGTCGGCGGTGGCGTGCGCCGCGTCGAGCTCGGCGTCGGCTGCGTCGAACGCGCCCATGAACTCGCCGATCGAGGCCTCGACCGCGGCGAGGAACGACTGGGCGCCCTGGTCCATCAGCGTCATCAGCGTCGCTCCGCCCCCGATCGCGCCGCTCGACGCGAGGTCCGGGGCAGCCTGCACCTCGGGGGCCATCGGGGCGGCAGGCGCCGCCGGGGCGACCGGCGCCACCGGGGCCGCCGGAGCGACGGGCTCCAGCACCGGGGCAGCCTCGACCGGCGTCGCCTCGACCGGAGTCTCGCCCGAAGGGAGGCCTCCCCCATCGGCAGGCGGCGCGACCGGCGGCGCGGGTGGAGGGGTCGGCGCCCCGTCTCCCCCACCGCCGCCGCCTCCCGGGGTGGTCTCCCGACTCATCGCGTCGCGGAGGGCGTCCTGCATCTCGGCGTTGCTCGCGTCCGACTCGGGGGTCGGCGGCTGCTGCTCCACCTGCGGAACGGACAGATCGGCGCTCTGCGTGGGCGCCCGCTGCTTGGAGGACATGGTTCACCCTGGCGTGAGGAGACGCCGCCTCCAGCTTCGCACGATCCGGAGGAGTGTGCCACCACCGCTTGTAACTCGGGTGTTACCGCCGCCCCGGAGACGGCCGTAATGTGCGCTGGGGGTGGGCATCCGCTACACAGGGGCACGAGCAGGTCCGGACAGTTTTGTTCCGAAGGCACGATCGGCTCCGGCGACCCCGAGTCCGGCCCCGAGCGCGTACGGATCGACGACCCGCCGTCCACGGTCGTCGACCCCCTCGTCAACCGGAGACGACCGGTCACTCGATCCTCGGCGTTTCACCTTACACCGACCCCCGGCACGCCGATTGCTTCCGACCCTGCAGAGGCACATCGCCGCCTCACGGAGGTCGAAACCATCATGTCCCTGTTCCTGTTCGCCGGAATGGCCCTCGCCAACGAAGACGTCGACGACTGGTGCGGCAACGGCCGGATCCCGCTCCCGGGCCCGAAAGGCGACCTGCCGCTGTGGTGGTTCGACGAGAGGATCGGCGTGAGCGTGGTGTTCGGCGTCACCGGCGGCGGCGGCGGCGCGGTGTTCGTCCCCGGCAAGGGGTTCGAGAAGCTGCCCGACGACCTGGACCACCCGAACTACACGGTCACGGTCGACTCGTTCCCGGTCGCGTTCGTGGCGTACGCCGACGAGCGGGAGCTCGGCTCGATCCTCGACGGTGCGTACAAGGAGCTCGACGCGGCGGGGATCCGCGCGGTGGAGCTGACCGACGTGGAGTCCGCGCTCGGGGCCGAAGGGGTGGCGCTGGTGACCCCGAAGGACGAGGCGAGCGCGGTGCAGTGGGTGCTCGACAACTCGGCCGAGTTCTGCAGCGCCTCCCACGTCACACTGGTCCTGCTCGAGCTCGACGGCAAGGGGTTCGCCCAGATCGGTCAATGATCATCGACCGCAGGCGCCGATCCCACGGTCGGCGCCTCCGTCGCGAGGCCCGGCGCGCTCCCGCCCGCGATCCGCGTCTATTGAGTTGCATATTTTTTTGCTATCATTCGCATGTACCAACGCGAAACCCTAAAGGCAGTTCAGCCGGACGCAGACTCCGGCCTCGAATCTGTCTTCGATTGGGGGGTCCGTTGGATTCGCAAGTTCGAACGAAGTCGATGACGCTGCTGATCGACGCCGCCCAAGGCTGGGTGGTCGCCGGTCAGCAGACGGTGGCGGACCGTGTCGAGTTGGCGCGGTCGGAGGTCGCCGGCGACGCTCGGGACATCTTGCTCGACGCCGGGATGCTCGCGGGAGTCGTGGCGCTGGCCACGCTCGGCTGGGTTCTGGTCACGGTCGGCGCGGCGTCGGCGCTGGCGCAGGTCGTGCAGCCGAGCGTGTCCGCGGTCGCGTTGGGAGGGCCACACCTTCTGGTGGGGCTGGGCCTGGCGTGGTGGACGATCCGACGGATCCGCCAGCGCGACGACGGGCGGAGCGTGCTCGAGTCCGAGGTGACCGATGCGTGAACTGGTGGTGTTCCCACCCACGCGGCACGCCAGCCTGAGAGCGAAGCTGCAACGCAGCGACGCTCGCCTGAGCCGGGCGTCCGACCGCCTTCGGAGCGCCCTGCACGCGCTCACCCCGTCCGCTCAGGTCGATGCCCGACCCTACCAGTGGCTGTTCGCCGCCGTCGCCCTCGGCGCGCTTCTCGGCTGGCTCGGCCAGCCCAACCCCCCTCGGAGGCTGTCTTGAACACCAACGCAGAGTCGACCCACGCCGGACACGCGCACAGCGACGCGGACCTTCGCTTGCCGCTGGCGCAGGATGCCGCCGACGCCGTCGGCGAACAGATCGAGCGGCTCGACCGCCAAGTTCGGGCGTTGGTTCACGAGCGGCCACTGGCCACGGTCGCGGTGGCGATCGGGGTGGGGTTCGTCCTCGGGCGGCTGCTCCGTGGATGAGCGCATGGGGCCTCCGGCGGAGCCCAGACCGCTGCTGGACGACCTTAGGTCCACGCTGGTCGAGCAGCTCGAGCGCCGACCGTACACCGTCGTGATGGTTTCGGCCGCCGCTGGCTACGTGCTGGGCGGCGGGGTCCCCTGGTGGGCGGTGCGAGCGGTGGGCGCAGGCCTCGGGCGAGCCGTCGTCACGAAGGTCGTGTCCGCCGCCATCGAGCGATGAGTCCTCCAGGATCGAGCTGGTGAACACGACCTCTTGCCCCCTGAAGTCCACTTCAACGAGGAGACGAAAAATGTCCTACCTGCAAAACATGAGCCCGAGCACGCTGTTCGGCGGGCGAGCGCAGACGTTCGCCCCAACCGTCGCAGAGATCGCCTGGCCCGTCGGCCTGCTCGCAGTCGGCATGCTAGTCGGCGCCGGCCTCGCGCTGATGCTCACCCCGAAGACCGGGCGCGAGATGCGGGGCGACCTGTCCCGTCAGGCGAGCCGGATCGGCGACGCCGTGCGGCACCAGTTGCCCAACAGGGTCAAGCCGATCGAGCACGATGTCGTGGTCGACGGCTGGCACGCGCCCGCGATCAACCCTTGAACCCCAACCGACTGGAGCACCACATGACGAATCTCCGATTCCTGACCCTGGGTCTGCTGTTTGCCTGTAAGGACGATGTGAAGCCGGCGGACGAAATCCCCGATGGGGTGCCGACCGGGCCGATCGTGGTCACCCTCGGCGAGTCGACGGCGAGCACCGTCGCGCTGCCGACCTCGGTGGAGGAGGTGTGGATCCGGCTCGAGGACGTACAGGTCCACCACGAGACCAAGGGCTGGGTGGGGATCATCGAGTCGCGCAAGGACATCGACCTGCTCGCGCTCCAGGGCGCCGATGCCCAATCCATCGGCCGGGACGATGTGTACGAGGGCGGCTACGATAGCCTCCGCCTGGTGCTGGCCGACGCGTGGCTCGTCGTCGACGGCGTCGAAGCGGACCTGCTGATCACCGACGTGCTGTCGATCCCGGTCACCGAGTTGACCTACGACGCAACGTACTTCGTCGACGACAGCACCACCACCACGCTGGCCGTGCAGTGGGGCATCGGAGATCAGCTCGTCGAGACCGGCAGCGGCTGGGAGCTCGGCACGGACGGCAACTTCCAGGTCGACATCCACGACTGAGTGAAGGCGGGCGTCCTCCCTCCCGATGAACTCGGGGGGGTGACGCCCGCGGTCGTTCATCGCCGGGCGGGTCAGACGCGGAACGGCCACCCGACGAAGAACCGCTGCACCCGCAGCCAGATCCCGTACAGCCCGAGGGGCTCGAACACCAGGAACGCGCACACCACCACCGAGAACACGAGGGTGGACTGCTGGGCCGACGACAGCTTGGACACGAGGGGCAGCTCGCCCGCGACCGCCTGGGCCGCCGGGGTCAGGAACACGTACCCGAGCGCGCCCACGACCGCGCCGAACGTGGTGCCCACGCCGCCCAGCACACACATCGCGATGTACTGCACCGACATCGACAGGTCGAACGGCGGCGACACGGTGAGGTACTGCTGCTGGTACGCGAACATCCCGCCGGCGAGGCCGCCCAGGAAAGCGCTCGCCCCGAACGCGAACGACTTCGCGTGGACCGGGCGCACCCCGAGGGCCTCCGCCGCGAGGTCCGAGTCGCGCACCGCCACCAGCGCCCGCCCGGTCCGCGAGGCGCGGAGCTGCGCCACCGCGGCGGTGCACCCGGCCGCGATCGCGGCGAACAAGAAGTACGTCTGCTGCCCGCGCGACAGGGGGCCGGACCGCCCGAAGTCGCCGAGCGCGTCGGACGGGCCGCCGAACCCCCAGTACATCGGCGCCGGGGTGCCGCTGTTGCCGCCGGTCCATGGCGCGAGCGACAGCAGGGTGTGATCGACGACGAACAGCAGCCCCAGCGTGACGATCGCGAGGTACAACCCGCGCAGGCGCAGCGCGAACGGGCCGACGGCGAGCCCGACCACGGTAGCCACGAGCCCGCCGGCGGGCAGCGCGAGCCAGAACGGCGCGTGCGCGTGGACCCCGAGCCCGGCCACCGTGTACGCGCCGAGCGCGAGGAACGCGGCGTGCCCGAGGCTCACCTGCCCGGCGAACCCGGTGAGCACCATCAGCCCGAGCGCGCCCACCACCGCGACCAGCCCCTGGTTCCCGACGGTCAGCCATCGGGCCGACACCACGAACGGCCAGGTGAGCGCGAGCCCCAGCCCGAGCGCGAGCCCGAGCCGCGACCACCGATCGGCGAACCACCGGAGCTCCTGGGACCGCCGGGTGACCAACGGACGGTTCGGCATCAGACCCGCTCCACCCGGGCCGTGCCGAACAGCCCGTACGGCCGCACGACCAGGAACCCGATCATCACGACGTACGGGAACACCGCGTGGAAGTCGTGCCCGAACGCCCCGAGGTGCGGGTTGACGTACCCCTGGGCGAGCACCTCGAGCACCCCGAGCATCAGCCCGGCGAGCACCGTCCCGCCGACCGAGTCGAGCCCGCCGACGATCACCGCCGGGAACGCGCGCAGCGCGACGAACCCGAGGTGCACGTCCACCGAGTTCGGGAACATCCCGAGGAACACCCCGGCGAGCGCGGCGCACGCCCCCGCGACGAACCAGGTGGCGCCGAAGATTCGCCCGACCGGGATCCCGAGCGCCAGCGCCGTCTCCTGGTCGGCGGCGGTGGCCCGCATCGCCACGCCCAGCCGGGTGTACCGCAGCACCGCGAAGAACGCGCCCAACGTGACGCCGGCGGCGAGCACCGCGGCGACGCTGTTCCACAGCACCCGCGCGCCCCCGAGCTCGACCACCGCGGTCGGGTCCCACGGGGTGGGCATGCCGACCGGGTCGGCGCCCCAGGTGAGCAGCGCGAACGTGCGCAGCAGGAACCCGAGGAACAAGGTGACGATGATCGTCACGAACACCGGCCGGCCGACCAGCGCCCGCAGCACCCCGCGCTCGAGCCCGGCGGCGAGCAGCCCCGTCGACCCCATCGCCGCCGCGAGCGCGAGCGGCCACGGGAGCCCCGCGCGCGACGCGCTGACCATGGTGAGCGCGCCGATCGTGAGCAGCTCCCCCTGGGCGAAGTTGAACACGGCGCTCGCGCGGTAGATCACCACGAACCCGAGCGCGACCAACGCGTACACCGCGCCGAGCGCGAGCCCGCTCGCCAGCAGCTGCACGAACGTGCTCATCGGTACATCTCCTCGACCAGCCCGCCCCACCGCGCCAGCACGCCCTTCCGGCGCACCTTCTGGGTGGCGGTGAGCTCGCCTTCGTCCTGGTGCAGCTCTCGCGGCAGCAGGCGCACCCGGCGCACCTGCTCCACCTGCGCGAGGCCGCGGTTCGCCCGCTCGACCTCCGCCTCGATCAGCGCGACCACCTCGGGGTTGCCCGCCAGGTCGGCGTAGTCCCCGTACGGGAGCCGGCGGCGGGTGGCCCAGTCGCCCACCGCGTCGGCGTCGATCTGCACCAGCGCCGACACGAAGTGCCGCCCGTCGCCGGTCGCCACCACTTCCTTGACGTACGGGCTCGCCTTGAGCGCGTTCTCGATCTTCTCGGGCGACAGGTTCTTGCCGCCCGAGGTGATCAGCAGGTCCTTCTTCCGCCCGACGATCGACAGGTACCCGTCGTCGATCTGCCCGAGGTCGCCGGTGTGCAGCCACCCTTCGGGGTCGACGGCGGCGGCGGTCGCGGCCGGGTCGTGCAGGTACCCGGCGAACACGTGTGCGCCCCGCAGCAACACCTCGCCGTCGTCCGCGAGGCGGAACTCGAACCCGGGCAGGCCCTCGCCCACGGTGCCGATCCGGGCCCGCCCGGGGACGTTGACGTGGCTCACCCCGGCGCACTCGGTCATCCCGTACCCCTCGACCACCTCGAGCCCGACCTGGTGGAACCACCGGAGGATCTCGGTCGAGATCGGCGCGGCGCCGCTCACCGCCAGCCGGCACCGCCGCAGCCCGAGGTGCTCGTGCAGCGCCCGCCACACCAGCAGGTCGGCGAGCGCCCGACCGACCGGGCCCCGCTGGCGCGCGCCCCACGCGAACAGCGCCCGCGCGGGCCACGACGCGTCCTTCATCCGCAGGACCACGCCGGCGTGCAGCTTCTCCCAGATCCGCGGCACCCCGAGGAAGATCGTCGGCGACACCTCGGCGAGGTCGGACTGCACCGTGGCGATCGACTCGCCGAAGTGCACCACCGCCCCGGTCGACAGCGGCAGGAACTCGCTGAAGATCTTCTCGGCCACGTGGCACAGCGGCAGGTACGACAGGAGCTGGTCGCGCTCGGTCACCGCCAACCTCGGGACGAGCGACCGGCTGGCGGACAGGGCGTTGTCGGCGGTGAGCAGCGCCCCCTTCGGCGGGCCGGTGGTGCCCGACGTGTACACGATCATCGCCGGGGCGTGCGGGTCGGTCGCCGCGACCGCCGCCTCGAACCACCCGGCCGGCGGACCGGGCCCGTCGACGTACCGGGCGTACGACACCAGCCGCGGATCGGCGTACCCGCGGGTGCCCCGGTCGTCGAACACCACCACCCGCCGCACCGACGGGGTGGCCGGGGCGCACGCCACCACCTTGTCGACCTGCTCCTGGTCCTCGCAGAACACGACCGAGGCGCCGGAGTGGGCGAGCACGTAGGCCACGTCGTCGACCGGGTTGGTCTGGTACACCCCGGCGCTGCGGGCGCCGAGCGACTGGGCAGCCAGGTCGGCGTACAACCACTCCGGGCGGTTGTCCGACAGGATCGCCACCGCGTCGCCGGGCCCGACGCCGTCGGCGGACAGCCGGTGGGCGAGCGCGGCGACCGAGTCGGCGTAGCCCCGCCAGTCGACCTCGCTCCACAGCCCGCGGGACTTGTGCCGCAGCGCCACCGCGCGCGGGCGGGTGGTCGCGTGCGCGAGCAGCAGCTTCGGCAACGTGTCGTCGGTCCGTCCTCCGGGGTTCACGGCGCCCCCCCGACGTACGCGTCGATCACCGCGGGGTCGTCGCGCACCACCGCCGGCGGGCCACTCGCGATCACCCGCCCGAAGTCGAGCACGGTGACCTGGTCGGCCAGGTCGAGCACCAGGTGCAGGTCGTGCTCGATCAACACCTGGGTCACGTGCAGCTCCTCCCGGATGTCGAGCAGGTACCGGGCGAGGTCCTCGGTCTCCTCCTGGTTCAGCCCGGCCGCCGGCTCGTCGAGCAGCAGCAGTCGGGGCTCCATCGCCAGCGCCCGCCCGAGCTCGACCCGCTTGCGCACGCCGTACGGCAACACCCCGACCGGGCGGTGCCGGTACCGCTCGAGGTCGAGGAACTCGACGATCTGCTCGACCCGCTCGCGGTGCTCGAGCTCGGCCGCGCGGGCCGACGGCGTGCCGAGCAGGTCGTCCCACCACCGGGTGCGGTACAGGTGGTGCCGTCCCACCAGCAGGTTCTCCACCACGGTGAGCCCGTCGACCAGCGCGAGGTTCTGGAACATCCGCGCGATCCCGAGCGACGCGCGCCGGTGCACCGGCTCCGTGATCAGCTCGGTCCCGCGGTACACGATCGAGCCCGACGCCGGGCGGTACAGCCCGCTGACGCAGTTGAACAGCGACGACTTCCCGGCGCCGTTCGGGCCGATCACCGCCGCGAGGCTCCCCTCGCCCACCGACAGGGACACGCCGTCGAGCGCGGTGACGCCGGCGAACCGGAGGGTGAGGTCGCGGATCTCGAGCGTCACGACAGCCACCGCTTGCGCCGCCGGTAGTGCTTGACGTCGCGGAACGACCGGCGTTCGGTCCCCCCGGTCCCGAGGTAGAATTCGCGCACATCCGCGTCGGCGAGCAACGACTCCGACGCCCCCTCGAGCACCACCCGGCCGGTCTCGAGCACGTACGCGTGTGACGCGAGGGACAGCGCCACCCGGGCGTTCTGCTCCACCAGCAGGATCGACACGCCCGAGGCGTGCACCTCGCGCACCAGCGCCGCCACCTCGGCCACGATCCGCGGCGCGAGCCCGAGGGACGGCTCGTCGAGCAGCAGCAGCCGGGGCCGACCCATCAGCGCTCGCGCGATCGCCAACATCTGCTGCTCGCCGCCGGACAGGTACCCCGCGGGTCGGGCCCGCCGCTCCCCGAGGATCGGGAACCGGGTGTACCACCGGTCGAGGTCGACGCGGACCTCGGCCGCCGACCGGCCCCACGCGCCGGACCGGAGGTTCTCCTCCACCGTGAGCTCGCCGAACACCCGCCGCCCCTCGAGCACCTGACCGAGCCCGCGGGCGACGAGCGCGTCCGGGGACGTGCCCTCGACCGGCGCCCCGTCGAACGTGACCGACCCCTTCGCGATCCGTCCGTCGTGCAGCGACAACAGGCCGGTGATCGCGCGCAGGGTGGTGGTCTTGCCGGCGCCGTTCGGGCCGAGCAGCGCGACCACCGCGCCGCGGGGCACAGCCAGGCTCACCCCGCGCAGCACCCGCACCACGTCGTGGTACACCACCTCGAGGTTCGACACCTCGAGCAGCGGCGCGGCGCTCGTCACTCGCCTTCGGCCTTCTCGGGCGCGGCCGGAGCCGCGAACGGGCTGCCGGGCGACGCGTAGTCGGACACGACGGTCCAGCCCTTCGACTCGAAGTTCGGCTTCAAAACACGGGTCTTGTCGCTCACAGCGTAGGGGACCCGGCTCAGGTCGATCGGCTGGAACATCCCGTGCCCGTCGAAGCTGGACAGGGTGTGCAGCGCCGACCGGTACCCGACGCGGGTGATGTCACCGCGCTCGATCGCGAGCTTCGCCGCCTCGATCTGCGCCAGGCCCTGCACGTACGACGCGAGCGTGTACTGGTCGGGTGAGCCCCCGCCGCCGTGGGCCGCGAACGCTGCGGTGAACGCGTCCATCCCGGGCACGTCCTCGCCGGGGGTCGGCACGCCGAGCATCTGGTGGTAGTTCGCGAACACCGCCGACGGGATCACAGTCGGGTCGAAGAACCGGTCGATCCACGCCGGGGTGTTGCCGATCCACACCGGCGCGTACTGCAGCTGCGCCGCGGTGCCGAGGATCGGGCCCGTGGCCGACGGCAACGTGGTGAGCAACACGTGGGTGGCGCCGGCGTCCTTCAGCCCGGCGATCACCGCGGCCATGTCCTTCTGCCCGGGGGCGACGGTCTGCTCGGACACGATCGCCACGCCGGCGCTCTCGGCCGCGGCCTTCCACCCGGCGAGGCCGTCCTTGCCGTAGTCGTCCTGCTGGTAAACGATGCCGGCCTTCACCGCCGGCGCGCCGCCCGCGAGGTGGACCGCGAACTCCATCGCCCGCCGGGCCTCGATCTCGTAGCTCGGGCCGATCGGCGGGGTGTGCGGGTGGTTCGCCATCTCGCTCGACAGCGACGCCGGGAACGCGAACATCCCGTCCTGCTCGAGCATCGGGCGCAGGGGCAGCGTGTTCGGGGTGCCGAAGCTCGTGCCGACGAACAGCACGTCGTCGTGGATCTCGTTGTACGCGGCCACCGCGCTCTGCGCGTTGTACCCGTGGTCGCGCTCGACCAGCTCGACCTTCCACCCGTCGGGCAGCAGCCCCGAGGCGCCGGCGTTGATCTGGCCCGCGAGCACCCGCTTTCCGAGCGCGAACGGCTTGCCGATCGCGGCGCCGGGGCCGGACTCGTCGTTCAGGGTCCCGATCCGGATCACCTTGGCCGCGGCGTCGACGCCGTGGTCGGTCTTCAGCGCGGGCGCGCCGGGGTCGGGCGCCTGTTCTCCACACCCGATCACGCCCACCAGCGCGGCGACGGACAGCCAACGGTACACGTTCCCTCCCAGGTTCACGGTCGGCCGCCTGGTTATCGCGCATGACGGCGACGGGCCACCTCCGGACGAGGACGTACGAACTGCGGCCGGGACCCCCTACGTCGGGCGGGGTCCGAGCAGGTCCCACCGGTTCCCCTCGAGGTCCACGAACACCGCGACCCGGCCGTACGGCTCGTCGTGTGGCGCGACGGGGAACGCGACGCCCGCCGCGGCCAGCCGCTCGAACGTCCGCTCGAAGTCGTCGACCCGGAGAAAGAACCCGACCCGACCCGCGAGCTGCTGCCCGACCGCGGCGACCTGACGCTCGCCGTCGGCCTGCGCCAGCAGCAGGCCCGTGACCGCGCCCGGCGGCCGCACCACCACCCATCGCTTCGGCCGCCCGTCGTTCGTGGTGGACAGCGTGTCCTCCACCAGCTCGAACCCGAGCAGGTCCACGAAGAACCGGATCGCGGGGTCGTACGCGGTGACCAGCAGGGTCGCGAGCTCGAGGTGCATGCCGGGGCCTATCCGCTCCGCCGGGTCCGGGCTCAGACATGCGAACAGACAGCCACAAAACTATATATTTAATCAAACACCCATTGTCGGTGCAGAAAGTAACATTCGAAGTGAACCCCTGGACCGACCCCGGACACGGCCGGTGCAGGAGGACCGATGACGCGGATGTGGCTGTTGCTGGTGGCTGGGTGCGCGGGGACGACGTCGAAGGGGGAGGAGACCGGAGCGCCGACCGACACCGAGTCGGACACCGACACGGACAGCGACGCCGACTCTGACACCGACACGGACTCGGACGCCGACGCCGACGCCGACTCGGACGCCGACTCGGACGCCGACGCCGACGCCGATGCCGACGCCGACACCGACGCCGACGCCGACACCGACACCCCCACCGGCGACACCGGCGCCCTGCCCAGCGGGTGCTTCGCGGACTACCTCGAGACCGTCGACGGCGCGGTCGAGTTCGTGGGCCTGTACACCTACGACCCGCTGGACGTCCACCGGATCTGGACCGAGGAGGAGACGGGAGGTGACGCGAACCTGACCACGCGCCGGGCGTGGACCTACGACGCCGACGGACGCGTGACCCACATCGGCGCGGACTACGACGGTGACGGCGTCGACGAGCAGCTGGAGGACTACACCTACGACGCTGCCGGCAACGTGCTCACCCACCTCCTCGACCTGACGTTCTCCCCCGCCGTGGTGGTGTACGTCGCGTACACCCACACCTACGACGCGGCGAACCTCCGGACGACCACCGAGGAGGACTACGACCGGGACGGCATCACCGACCGGTCCACCAACTACGCGTACGACGCGGCCGGGGCGCTGGTGCAGGAGCGGGCCGACTTCAACGCCGACGGCGTGGTCGATCTCCTCCGGTCGTACACCCGCGACGCCGCCGGGCGGGTGGTCGAGTGGACCGACGACAACGGCGCGGACGGGTCGTTCGAGTGGGTCGCCACCACCGTGTACGACCCGGTGGCGCCGAACCTGGGGGTCACGTCGATCGACGAGCTCGACGACGGCGTGCTCGACGCGATCCAGACCTTCGAGTACGACGCGTCGGGCGCCGAGCTGTACTACAGCATCGACGGCTGGCCGATCGACGGGGTGCTCGACCGGGAGGTGCTCTCCACCTACGACCCGATCACGGGGTTGCTCGCCAACCGGACGCGGATCGACATCGACTCGGGCGCACCGGTGACCACGGAGGAGACCTACACCTGGGACTCGCTCGACCGGCTGATCGAGGCGACGACCCAGTACGGGCCGGCGCTCGGGGGGCTGCGGGTGGTGGACTCGTGGGTGTTCGGCGGCACCTGCCCCTGAGCGGCTCCCCGCCCGTGCCCGTGTCCCAACCGCGCGAGAGGTCTCCCGACACGGGCACGGGCCACCGCCGCCACGATATTGGTGCCGCCGGAGGCCGCGATGTGGTGGGCAGTCGGAGCGTGGGCCGGAGCGTGTGACCCCGCCGCGGTCGCCGAGGTGGTGGCCGCGATCCCGCAAGTGCGGGGCGACCAGCAGTCTACGCTGGCCGCCGCGGGCCTGTCGGAGGCGTGTGACGGGACCGCGCTGGCCGCGGCGGCGGGGCGGTACGCGCACGACGATCCCGGCCACCGGGCGATCGCCGACGCGGAGCTCGTCCTCGCCGAGCCCGCTCGGTTCATGGCAGGCTGCAGCGGCGGCCTGCAGGTGCTCGCGGACGCGGCGCAGCTGACCGCGGTCGACCGGCGGTCGGCGATGTGGGCCCGCTGTGGGTTCGCCGACCGAGGGTGGTGCACCGCCGACGAGTGGGCGCGGGCAGACGGCGCGCTGGTGCTCCCGGTGGTCGCGGCGGCCGTGCTGGCGGAGTCCGGGGTGCCCGCGAGCGACGCGCGGTCGGTGGTCCGCGCGCTGATCGGGATCCCGGCCGGAGGCGCCGGCGTCGGCGGGCCCACGCTGCGGGAGGAGGTGGTGATGGACATCGTCCTGCCGCCGCGCGAGCCGGTGCCGCCACCGCCGGGGGTCCCAGGCGGCGTGTTGTTCGACCCCGAGCCCACCGGAGCGATGAGCGGAGTCGCGTCCCTCGCCCTGCCGCCGTTCACCCGGGAGGTCGCGCCGAGCGCCGGCGCGCGGTGCGTGGTGGAGCTCACCGTCGGCCCGACCGGCTGGACCGGCGAGGCGCAGTGGACCGACTGCCCGAGCGCCGCGCGGCGCAAGGAGGTCCTGCGCGCGCTGCGGAAGTCGACCTTCGACACGTACGACCCGCCGCGGGTGGTCGAGGTCCGGTACTGATGGGCGAGGCGCCTGCGCTGAAGACGTTCTACAGCGAGCGGGTGGTGCGCGAGCTCGCGTCCGACCTCGCGCGGTGTGGGATCGACACCGCCGGGTTCGTGGAGGACTGCCTCGACGGCCTCGACGCGCTCGAGCTCACCGACCGGGCCCGCCACATCGGGCGGGCGATGCGGGCGCGGCTGCCCGCGGCCCCGGCGGAGGCGCTCGACCGGTTGGTGCAGACGCTCGGCCCCCCCCACCCGACCGACGAGCTGCTCGGGGCCGGGATGGAGCCGTTCCGGTACCTGCCGCACGTCCAGCTGATCGCCGAGCTCGGCCCCGCGGCCCCGGAGGCGGGCCTGCGCGCGTGCTACGAGGTCACCAAGCGGTTCACCGCCGAGTTCTGCCTGCGCGCGATCCTCGACGCCGCCCCGGAGCTCACCTGGGCCGCGATCGACCGGTGGGTGGTCGACCCGGACCCCCACGTGCGCCGGCTGGTGAGCGAGGGGTTGCGCCCCCGCCTGCCGTGGGCGCCGCGGCTCCGCAGCCTGGTGGCGGACCCGACCCCGGCGATCGCGCGGCTCGACCAGCTGGTGGACGACCCGGCCGAGCTGGTGCGCCGCAGCGTGGCGAACCACCTGGGCGACATCGCCAAGGACCACCCCGACCGAGCGGTCGCAGTGGCGACGGGATGGTTGGCGGCAGACCCGGCGCGGCGGCGGTGGGTCGAGTACGGGCTGCGACACCTGGTGAAGACGGGCCACCCGGGCGCGCTCGCGGCGTTGGGGTTCGCCGCGCCGGCGGTGCGGGTCGAGGCGCTGGTGGTGCCGCTGCGGGTCACCCTCGGCGACACCCTGGTGTACTCGCTCACGCTGGCCTCGACCGGGCACGAGGCCCAAACCCTGGTGGTCGAGGCGGCGGTCACGTTCCCGAAGGCGCGCGGCACCTCGACCAAGGCGTTCCGCGCGTGGAAGGGCGAGCTGGTCGCGGGCGAGCAGCGACCGGTGAGCGGGCGGGTGAACCTCCGGCCGCTGTCGACCCGGACTCAGTTCCCGGGGACCCACACCCTCGCGGTGGTGGTGAACGGGGTGCCCCTCGCGCAGGCGACGTTCGAGGTGGACCCCGCGTGAGCCAGCTCGGGGCCGTTCACCGTTGCATGAAGGCACCCGAACCGGTACGGTCGTCATTCAAATTCGAATGGGGACCAGGTGGAGTGGAGTGACCTGCGGCTGTTCCTCGCGATCGCGCGCGCCGGCACGCTCGGCGCCGCCGGTCGGGCGGTGGGGCAGAGCCAGCCGACGATGGGGCGCCGCCTGCGGGCGCTGGAGGCCACGCTCGGGCACCGGCTGTTCCAGCGCACGCCGGCCGGGTTCGTTCCGACCGACGAAGGCGCCGCGCTGCGGGTGCACGCCGAGCGGATCGAGGACGAGGTGCTGGCGATCCGCCGCGAGCTGGCGGGGGTCGCGCAGGAGCTCGAAGGCACGCTGCGGATCACCGCGTCCGAGTGGTTCGCCGGCACGATGTTGGCTCCGGTGCTCGCGACGTTCGCCGAGCGCCACCCGCGGGTGGTGGTCGAGCTGCTCGCCGACGCGCGGCTGTTGAACCTGTCCCGGCGCGACGCGGACCTGGCGTTCCGGATCCGCCCGTTCGACGAGCCGGACGTGGTGTCGCGCCGGCTGGTGCACGTCCGGTACGCGGCGTACGTCCGCCGCGGGTCCCCGCACCCGACCGCAGGCGACGGCGCCGGCTCGGCGATGATCCTGCTCGACGCCGGGTTCGGCGGGGTCCCCGACGACAGCTGGCTGCCGAGCGTGCTGCCGGCGGCCCGGGTGGGGTTTCGCAGCAACAGCCGCGACCTGCAGGCGCGGATGTGCGAGCGCGGCCTGGGGGTGGCGGTGCTCCCGATCCCGCTCGCCGAGCGCTCGCCCGAGCTCGAGCGGGTCGACCTGGGGGAGGCGCCGGGGCGGGACACCTGGCTCGGCTACCACCGGGACCTGCGCCAGCTCGCGCGGCTGCGCGCGCTGGTCGAGCACGTGGTGGCGGCGTTCGAGCGACCGGACCCCCCGCCCACGCCGGCGTAGTCGACCGACCGCGCGGCTGCGCCCCGGCGGGCGAGCTCCGCTGGGCTGAGTCGTCTTTCCGGCCGCTCCACCGAAGGCCTCACCGGGCCGGGCCACCCGCGCGCGCCTGCATCGCCACCAGCTGGTCGCGCACCGACCGCACCGCGAGCCAGTTCCGCACCGTCGCCGGCACCGCGCGGCCGGCGTCGGTGCGGCTGCGGTAGGTCAGGCGGTTGCCGGCGGGCAGGGGGTCGATCCGGTACGAGCCCCAGGTGCCCGCGATGTCGTGGGTGCGCTGCGGGTCGAGGGTGAAGGTGCACCAGCCGCCGGCACGGTCCACCGTGTACCGGAGGTGGTAGGTCAGGGTCGACCCGAGCACCGACAGGCGGAACGTGGCGCCGAGCCCGCCCGGGTCGGACTCCGGGGCGTACACGTCGATCGACGCGATCGACGACACCGTGCGGACGCGCAGGTCCCAGTCGAAGATCGCGTCCCAGATCGCGGGGGCGTCGCCGGCCACGTCGACCCACCCCACGAGCTCGCCCGAGGCGTCGGGCTCCCGCACCACCACCTCGCCCCGCGCGAGCGCGGCGGCCTCGTCGGCCGACGGCGCCACCGCCAGCGGCGCTCCGGCCCACGCCCACCCTGTGAGC
>JBEBJC010000751.1:0-4475 GCA_040080105.1 Myxococcota bacterium | reverse complement strand
CGTCGTTGAAGGTGTCCTTGCGATCGAGCAGAACGGACGCGATGCCATAACGCGCGAGTGTGAGTGCGGCGGTCATGCCGACCGGCCCCGCTCCGACAGCCACCCGCCCGCCGCCACCAGCGCCTCGCGCAGCGACGAAGGCGCCGCGCCGTGCAGCGCGTACCGCACCACCCCGACCCCGCCGTGCTCCGCGTCGAGCCACGCCGACGCGTTGAGCACCCGGGTCATCGCGAGCAGCGCCGAAACCTCGGGCTCGGCCTCGATCTCCCCGGCGTCGCGGTGGTCGGTCTGCACGACCAGCGGCCGGCCGTCGAGCTCGGCCACCAGGTCCATCTCCCGCAGGCTCGCGTACACCTAGCCTCCGGTGGCCCCGCCGATCCACGTGCCGAGGTTCAGCTCGCAGTTGCTCCGGAGGAACGTGTCGTCGTCCTCGGCGTAGTACGTGCCGGCGTAGTACCACACCACCCGCTCGAGCGCCGCGCCGTACACGCCCACACACCCGCCGAGCGCGTCGGTGCCAGGGCAGCTGCCCGACACCACCGGGCCGCCGCAGTCGGCCACCGCCGACGCCTCGTCCCACCCGGGGCCGGTGTACTCCCAGCACTGGCCCTGCGCGGCCCGCTGGTCACACGCCCACCCCGCGCTGGTGCCGGTGTCGAAGGTGTTGCCGAACCCGGTCCCCGGTCCGACCTGGCGGATCGACGGGTCACACCCGGCCACCCCCACCGCGAGCACCACCCACTCCGCAGCACGGAGTCCGAGCACCGATCCGAATCGCGCCACTGTCGCCTCCGTGACGGGGCGCCGCCGCGCGTCCCGTCACGAAATCTAGCACCCGGGGAGGCAGAGCGGGTGCGTGTGAGGTAGAAAGGCCCTCCAGCCCGGAGGAACTCCGTGACCTCGCTCCTTTCGCTCGCCTTGTCCCCGGCCCACGCGGCCAGCCTCGACCTGATCCAAGTGGGCGGCGCGTGGGGCACCCCCGCCGCCACCAACCCCACCGCGTTGTGGTGGAACCCGGCCGGGCTCGCGGTGGGCGCCGGGAAGATCCAGTTCATCGTCGAGGGCGCGCCCACGTTCGCCACGGTGACCGCGGCGCGGGCGAACCCGAACTACGGCCAGCTCGACCCGACCTTCGGAGACGCCGGGTACCCGACCACCTACGACTACTCCGGCACCGACACGATCAAGTTCAACGGGGTGGTGCCGTTCGTGGGCGTTTCCACCGGGATCATCCCCGGGCTCGGGGTGGGGATCGGCCTCGCCGTGCCCACGGCGCGCGGCGGCACCTCCGACCAGGAGTGGGGCGCGAACCGGTTCGCCCTGCGCGACGCCGGCATCCAGGCGATCGACGTGATGGGCGGCGTGTCGTACGACATCCTGAACAAGGTGTCGCTCGGCGGCGCGTTCCACTTCGTCGACAGCTCGTACTTCGCGAACCTCGACACGAGCATCTTCCCCGACCTGGCCCATTCGGCCGAGGCCCAGCTCGGCGGCGCCGACCTGCCGGTGTTCCAAGACGGGATGCAGGAGGACCAGGCGTACTCGTCGACCCTGGTGATGGGCGGCGAGGAGGGCAACGCCGAGCACGGCGCGCTCAAGGACACCGCGATGACGTTCGGGGCCGGGATCTACGTCCACCCGATCGGGAAGAAGCTCGGGATCTCGCTCGCGTACACCCAGGGCGTGCGCCTCGACCACGAGGGCGACCTCACGATGAAGTTCCAGTGTGCGCCCGACTACGTGTTGGCAGGCGCGGTGCGGCTCGGGATGGAGCAGCAGGGCCTGTGCAACTCCACCATCCAGGGCAAGGGCAAGGTCGGGTACGACCTGCCGAGCCGGGTGAACTTCGGCGTGGTGGTGAGCCCGATCGACCGGCTGCGGGCCGAGGTGATGGGGTCGTACGTGATGTGGTCGGCGTTCGACGACTACGAGATCCACACCGAGATCGCGGCGGAGGCGGTCGACGCGGCCAGCCCGGAGCTCGCCGCCGCGACCGCCGACCTGCTGAGCCAGGACCGGCTGTGGGCGCGCGACAACCAGGACACCTACTGGCTCGGCGTGGACGTGAAGGGCCAGATCCACCCGAAGTTCCTCGCCGGCGCGCGGGTGATGTACGACCACCACGCGATCCCCGACCAGGCGGTGTCGGCGAACAACATCGACAACGACGAGGTGATCGTCGGCCTGCTCGCCGAGGTGAACCCGATCGAGCAGCTCGGGATCGGGCTGTCGTTCAACCATCACTTCCTGATGGAGCGCGACATCACGAACAGCGCCTACGGGATCACGGTCGACGAGGACAACCCCAAGGAAGACCGCTGGTTCTACCCCGAGGCGAACGGGAAGTACGGCGGGAGCATCAACCGGCTGGGCATCGTGGTCCGCGGGCACGTCGGGGGCCAGGGCTGGTAGGGTTCGGCCCCGCGTTCGGCCCGGCGCTGTGGGCCCTCGTGTCCTGCCGCTCGCTCGGCGGGGCGCTGGGCTACGGCGTGCTCGAGGTGCCGCGGCTGGAGCTGATCACCGCCCGCGTGCCCACGCCCGCCCGGTACGACGCGCCGGTGGGGCTCGCGTGGACCGACCCGGACCGCGGTCCTCCGCTCGGGGTGATCCACCACGCCCTGTGCGTCGATGCGCCCGGGGTGCGCAACGCCGTCGAGGCGCAGCTCGCGGCCACCCCCGACGCGTACCCGTCCGACGTGGTGCTCGACGGGCCGTGCGCCGATCCGGGGTACTGCCGGTGGCTCGGCGAGCGCGCGACCGCCGAGCCGCCCACGTTGTCGAGCCGGTGGTGGGTGGCGCTGGGGATGCAGTGCCGCGACGACCGGTCGGTGGTCCGGCTCGACGGCGCCGGCGGCGCGGTGTGGCTGTACTCGCTGGTCACGAGCCGGGTCGAGTCCGAGCCGCCGGTGGGGTTCGATCCGCGGATCGGCACCACGACCGCCGAGCGGATCGCCGAGGGCGACCCGGCGGCGCGGTACGGGCTGGAGGCGCTGTCGCTCGCGGTCGAGCCCGAGGCGGAGCGCGACCTGCTCGCGCTGCACCGCGCGGTCCGCGGGCCCTGGCGCGACGAGATCGCGCTGTCGCTGTGGGGGGCCCGCAGCCCCGAGGGCCTGGCGGCGTTCGCCCAGGGGCGCGAGGCCCACCCCGACGACCCGCGCGCCACCCGCACCCGCCGGGACCCGCTCGCGCTCGACGTGTTGTTCGCCCACCGCGACGTGGGGCGCCGGTTCTCCGAGCTGCCGCCCGCCGCGGTCGCCGACGCGCTGCGGACCTGTGTGGCCACCTCCGGCATCGAGGGCCGCCGATGCGCGCGGGCGCTGATCCGGCACGGCGACCCGGTCGAGCTCGACGACCCGACGTACGCCGACCTGCGCCTCGGGGTCGAGCTCGGAGACCAGCTCGACGCCACGCTCGCGGTCGAGGGGATCGAGGTGCCCCCCGGCACGACCGGCACGGTGGCCGACCGGCTGATCGCGGCGGGCCGGGCGACGCGCCTCGACGACCTGCTGCAGACCGGGGAGTGGCAGGTCCGCCTGCCGCTCGCGGTGGCGGCGCTGGCGAGCGAGCCCGACCTGCGGTTCGACGTGGTCCTCCCGTCCGAGCTGGCCCCGTTCGTCGAGGGGCGCACGCCGTTCACCGCGTCGTACGCGTGGGACGGCGCGCGGCGGTACCGCGGCCGGGTCGAGCCCGACCTGCCCGACACGTTCGGGTTCGTCAACGCGGTGCTCGCCGCGCGCGAGTCTCGGTACGTCGCGGTCCTCGACGCCGACTGGGACACGGTGATCGTGCTCGAGCAGGCGGCTCTGCAGTCGCTGGTGGACCAGGGGCTGCTGTCCCTCGCCGACCTCTCCGACGTGGGCGTCGACGAGGAGCTGGAGTAGTGGCGTACGTCACCCGCAGGCAGCTGCTCGCGGTCGGCGCCGCGGTCCCCGCGATCGGCGCCGCCGGGGCGGCCGGCCTCGGCTGGCGGTGGTGGGACCGGCCGGTCGCCGACGGGTTGCGGGCGTTGTCCGCAGACGAGCACGACTTCGTGCAGGCGCTCGCCGAGGCGTGGCTCCCGCCGGGCGGGGACCCCCCGCTGTCGGGCGCGCAGGCCGAGCTCGGGCGGTTCTTCGACGAGGTGGTCGCCGCGATGACCCCCGGCACCGCCCGCGAGCTGAAGCTGCTGCTGCAGGTGCTCGACGACGCGACCTGGGCCACCGACGCCCGGGCGTTCCGCCACCTGGCAGTGGACCGGCGCACCGCGGTGCTCGACGGGTGGGTGCACTCCTCGTCGTGGCTGCTGCGCAACGCCGTCTCCGGCGTGCTGGTGTTGTGCGGCGAGGGGTACGCGATGCACCCCGACGTGGTCGGGCTGCTGCGGCCCCACTTCCGCTGTGGGTTCGGGCGGTGATCCGCGGGTCCGACGCGGCGAACGGCGACACCACCGAGCGCGCCGACGTGGTGATCGTGGGCACCGGGCCGGGCGGGGCCGC
>JBEBJC010000750.1:0-4479 GCA_040080105.1 Myxococcota bacterium | reverse complement strand
TACCAGCACAGGGCGGCGTTGTTCTCGAGCCGCGCGCGCTCGACCAGCGGCAGCGCGCGCCGGACCGCCGCCGCCGCCTCGAACGTCGAAGCCGCGTCGCGCGGACGACCCGCATGGTACTGCAGCCGCCCGCGCGCGAGCTCGACCACCGCGCGCTCCGCCGTCCCGCGGCCGACCTCCTCGCCGAGGTCGGCGAGCACCGCGAGCCCGGCGTCGGGGCCCTCGAGCTCCCCGCGGATTTGCGCCGCCAGCGCGAGCGCCTTCAGGTACGTGCCGAGGGCCGCCGGCTCGGGCGCCGGCCCGATCATCCCCGCGCACACCTCGTCGGCCTCCGCCAGCCGGTGGGAGCGGAACAGGCCGCGCGCGATCGCGAGCTGCACGTCGAACGGCGCCGGGGCGTCGCCGAGCGCGGCGCGGGCCCGGTCGACCCACACCGCCATCGCGCTCGCGTCTTCGGTCCCGGCGTCCTCGGCCCGCGCGAGCTGGAGCAGCACTGGCACTGCGTCCGGGCCGTCGGGGCCCCGGTCGAGCCACGCCGTCCCGAGCGCCCGCGCGTCGGCCGCGCGCCCGGCCACCACCCACACCTCGATCCGGGCCGCCACGAGCTCGGCCGACGGATCCGCCACCCCCCCGAGCGCGTCGGCGAGCTCGACCGCCTTGCCCAAGTCGAGCTCGAGCCACGCGCGCAGCGCCGGCGCGCCGAACCGACACGCCAGCGCCGGGTCGCCCGCCCCGACCACCGCCGGCCCGAGCCGGAGCCACGGGATCGGCGCGCGCGCCGTCCACACGCGGCACAGCGACCGGTCGATCCCCTGGCGCTCGGCGCACGCGCCCAGCGCGGCGGCGGCCACCTCGCCGCCCACGGTCAGCAGCGAGGCGTCGCGGATCCACCCGAGCTCCACCAGCTCGGACAGCGCGTGCGGGCTCACCCCGGCCAGCTCGAGCGCCTCGAGCTGCCCCACCGGCTGGGCCCGCGCGATCACCACCGCGAGCCGGAGCGCGTCGGCCGACAACACCGACGGGTCGGGCGCGGCGTGGTGCGGCGGCTGCACCGCGCTCAGCCGATCGACGTCCACCACCCACGCGCGGTGCCGCCACACCACCGCCCCGGCGTCGATCGCGTCCAGCACGCCGCGCACGGCCGGACCGGGCCACGGGGCGCCGCGACCCACCCACTCCGCCAGCGCCGGGTCGGCCGACCCCAACATCGCGTCGAGCAGCTGCCGAACTGCCTCGGCGTCGAACGCGGGGATCGGGACCGCCCGCGCGAACGCCGGCGGGTGCTCGGCGGCGACGAGCAGCGCCACCCCTTGGCGCTCGAGCGCGGCGACGGTGTCGCGGGTGCCGGCGTCGAGCGCGTCCCAGTCGTCGACCAGCACCGACAGGCCGCGCTCCGACCGGGCGATCAGGGCTTCGGCCGCCGCCTCGGCGCGGGTCTCCGGATCGGCGGCCCGCGGGAGCTCGGCCGGCGGCCCGGGGAGCGACTCGTCCTGCAGCGCCGCCTCGACCGGCCCCCACGGCTCGGTCGCCGGGCCGATCCGCGCCACGCTGACGCCGCGGGCCTGCAGCTCGTTCGCGACCCCCGCCAGCGCGTGGGACCGGCCCGAACCCGCCGCTCCGACCAGCGCGAGCGCGCCGCCCTCGGACAGCCACCGCACGAGCGCCCGATCGAACGGCCGCGGGATCCGGACCCCGGCGGCGCGCCGGGCGACATCGGCGCGGCAAGGGGCGAACACCGGCACGCCGCTCGCCTCGAGCGCGTCCACCACTTGCTCCGCCGTCGGGCGGGCCGCCGGGTCGAGCGCCAGCATCCGCTGCAACAGCCCCGCGAGCGCCGGCGGGGCGGGCACCGGCGGCACCGCGGTGTGGGCGCGGGTGAGCACCCGCTCCTCTGCGGTCAGCTCGGGCCACGGCGGACCGCCCGCGAGCAGCTCCCACGCCATCAGGCCGAGCGCGTACACGTCGGACGCGGGCGACGTCGCGGCGCCGCCGAGCACCTCGGGCGCCGCCCACGCGGGCGTGCCGCCGGCGCCGCCCACCAGGCCGAAGTCGACCAGCGTGGTCCGGCGGGTCTGCAGGTCGACCAACACGTTCGCCGGCTTCAGGTCGCCGTGGACGACCCCGGCGTGGTGGCACGCGGCCAGCGCGTCAGCGAGCTGGGCGACGTACACCGGTACGTCGTCGGGGTGGACCGGCCCCGCGGACGACAGCGGCACCCCCGGGGCGAGCGCCATCACGAGGTACGGCACCGACCCGACACCGCCGCCGAGCGCCACGACCACCCCGGGGTGGTGGACCCGCGACAACGCGCGCAGCTCGTCGCCGGGTGGGGCGCGCAGCACCTTGACCACCGCCACCCGCCCCGACCCGTCGCGGGCGCGGTACACCGAGCCGAACCCGCCGGCGCCGAGCAGACCCTCGAGTCGCCACGGCCCCACCCGAGTGGGCCCGCCGTCTGCAGGAGTGGGCTCGACGTTGGACACCATCGTGGCGATCGTATCGGAACACCGACCGCGAATGTCCTGGTCGCGGTAACCCCGTCGGTACCCCGCGGTTGGTGTCACGATTTGTCGGCGATCGACCGACATCGACACCGGCCTGTCGTCGATCGGCCACGAAGCTGAACCCGCGTGTAACCGCGCGGAGACCGATCCCGCTGCGCGCGCCACCAGGGCCCGTCGATAGGATCCTGGAACCCCGTCGACCGGAGGGCTCATGACCCGTGCCCGTCCATTGCTCGTGCTGTGCCTGCTCGCGGCGCCCGCGGCGCTTCACCCCGATCCTGCCTCCGGATCGCGTCCGATCCGACTGCCGGCGGGGATCGCGGCGCGGCTGACGACGGTCGACCCCGCCACCGACGCGCCCGAGCCCGGGCCCGCGCCGTACGTCGCGGGGCAGTACCTGGTGGCGCCGCCGCCGGACACCTCGCTCGACCAGCTCGCCGCGCGCCTCGGGGGGGAGGTGATCGCGCCGGTCGGCCGGAGCGGCTACGGCGTGGTCCACACCGACCACCCCGAGCGGTGGGCCTCCACTGGGGTGGCCCCGGCGCCGCTCGGCCGGATCGTGGGCGCGGGGAAGTGGAAGAGCTCGTCCACCTCGTCGTCCACCAGCACGACGCCGTCGAGCACGCCGCCGACCTGGCACCTGTCGGCGATCGGCGCGCCCACCACCGCCGCTGGGAGCGCGTCGTTCGCCGACTGGCGGGTGGCGGTGCTCGACACCGGCGTCGCGTACGAGGCGTACGGCGCGTACGTGCGGGCGCCGGGGCTGTCGGGGGTGGCGTTCGAGGACCCGCTCGACCTGGTGAACGGCGACGAGCACCCGAACGACGACCACCAACACGGGACGCACATCACGAGCTTGATCGCCGGCCAGGGGCTGATCCCGGGGGTGGCGCCCGGCGCGACGATCGTGCCGGTGAAGGTGCTCGACGCGCACAACACCGGCACCGAGTACGCGCTGATCGAGGGGTTGTACCACGCGATCGACCACGATGTGGACGTGATCAACCTGTCGGTGTCGTTCCCGCTCGGGTACGTGCCGTCCCGCGCCCTGCGGGACGCGCTCGAGGCCGCGTGGGACGCGCAGATCGTGGTGGTCGCCGCGGCGGGCAACGACGGCGAGCGCGAGCTGACCTGGCCGGCGGCGAGCCGGCTCGTCCTGTCGGTGGGCGCCTCCCGGTCGGTGGTCAGCTGGACCGAGCAGACGACCTACAGCAACACCAGCCCGAGGCTCGACATCCTGGCCCCCGGTGGCCAGCTCGACGTCGACGCGAACGCAGACGGGTTCGTGGACGGGGTGGTGGCCGAGACCATCGACCCCACCAACCCCGCCCGCGTCGGGTACTGGGCCTACCAGGGCACGAGCCAGGCCACGGCCCTGGTCTCCGGGTTGGCGGTGCGCCTGCTCGCGGACGGGGTCGCCCCGAGCGACGTGGGGCCGGCGATCCAGCAGTCGCGCGGCGGGTTCGACGCGTGGGACGCGAAGCTCACCGGCACCGGGTCGGACATCGCCGACCTGGCGACCGCGCTGGCGTCGCGGGCGCGGCACGACCCGGTGTACGTGGGCCTGCTGCCGTACGTCGCCGATCTCGGCTGGGCGCACGACCCGCGGGCGCGGGTGGTCGCGCTCGACGCCTCCGGAGCGCCGCTCGAGGGGGTCGACGTGATCGGCTCGCTCCACTCGGCCGAGGGCGTGTGGTGGCCGCTGTGCACCACCGACGCGACCGGCGCGTGTACGCTGAAGACGCTCGACTTCTTCGGCAAGTCCGACGCGTGGGCGTTCCGGGTCGATGCGGTGGTGGTCGACGGCGTGGCGCAGCGCCCGGCCCGCGCGGTGTTCGCGAGCACCGGCGCGGACGTGATGCTCACCGCGCTGCTCGACTCGCCCGAGGCGTGGGACGCGGTGGGGGTGTACTGGCCGGCGGGCGACGCGGCCGAGCTGGGGCTGCTGGCCGAGGCGTGGGCGGTGGTGGACAGC
>JBEBJC010000749.1:0-4481 GCA_040080105.1 Myxococcota bacterium | reverse complement strand
TGTGGGCGAGACCCGCCGCCGGGGCCTTCCGGTGCGGTGGCGGGCGCGGTGGCGGGGGCGATCTGCGCGCAGGACGACGGGAGCAGGAGCATGGGTCCTCCGACTTTCAGGCCTCGTACCCGGCGCGTCGGCCGGCCGCGTGCGGGTTGTTCACCCTCCGGCGTTCGAGTGAACCTTCCACGCCGGTCCCACCCCGTTGGAGAGGTCCTCGGCGATCTCCCGTCCCCACGCGAGCAGCGCCTTGGTTCCTTCGGCGGACTCCTCGGGCGGAGTCGGATTCGGCAGTCCCAGCGTCGCCGCGAGCGACGCCATGGGCGCCCGGCGTCGAGCGACCTCGACTCGCAGGGTGGCGGGTCGATCTGCAGGGATGTGTTCGAGCTCGTCGACCAGGTGCATCCACTCGAAGATCGCACGCCAATCCGGGAACGCTGCGGCCGCGGGCACCGCGACCACCTGCGCCAGGGCGCCCGCGTTCGCCAGGCGGAACTCCCGGACGTTCCCGCGACGCCGAGTGTGGGCGATGCCCGCCTCTGCAAGCTCGGCCAGGATTACTGCGACGTTGCGCTTCGCGATGCCTGCGTCGTCCAGATCGCCTGCGCTGACCCAACTCGATGGTGCGGCGACCAAACCCATGAGTACGTCGACTCGTCCGCCCAGGCCCACGAGCGCGCGAACGCGGAAGCGCAGCAGGGCGGGTCGCTCCACATGGACGTCGATGCTGCGCGAGTCGCGCGGCCGCAGTGGGAGGCGCGGGTCGGCGCGTGCCAGCGCGACTCCTTCATGGGCCAGCTCGCCGAGCAGCTGCTCAGCTGCGCTCCTGACCTCCGGCCTCGCCTGGCGGAGTAGGCCCGTCATCCGATGACTCGATACCCTGTGGGCGTGCTGGACACACCAAGAGAAGGCGAGGTCGAGCAACCTCGGATCCTCTCTCCCGAGCGAGGGTGTGGACACGATCAACTGCTCTGGGTCGATCACAGCGTGGGCGTGCCTTCGGGCCGGCCCGGGCACGCCGAGTTCTGTCCATAGGCTCCACAAGAAGCCCAGCGCAGCCTCTTGAACGCTACCCATCCATCGCCTCGGGGAGCCCCATGTCGAACAGGAAGGATGGCCCGTCGTTCAGCCAGGGCTTGCCCCCATTCAGGCGCAGAGTGTCCGCCACGTCGGCGACAGCCTGGACGAGTTCGGCCGGAAGCGGTCGGGACCCCCTCCACCTGGTGCTCCTTCGGGCGACGATGTCGAGGTCGGCAGTTGGCTGATCCCGAGCAGAAGCAGGCTGCCGCCTCCGATGGCGAGCACGTGGAACTGCTGGTTCCGCTCCGCTAGGAGCGTGCCGAGAAGCTCCAATGCCTCGTGAAGACGTGATCCAGCATATCGAGATGATAGTCATCTCGATTCGCGATGACAAGCGTCTCGATTCGCGATGACAAACGTCTCGATTCGCGATGACAAACGTCTCGATTGGTGCGTCTCGATGGGTCGGTCCTCGGACTCCGTCCTGCGGAATTCCCCTCACCCCGACCCTCTCCCCAGAGGGGAGAGGGGGCGGTTGGAGCCGGGGTGAAGCACCTTTTCCCCCTCTCCCCCGCATGACGAACGTTTCGATTCGAGAGGAGAGGACGAATGTCGGATCTCGAGGTTGCTCTCGAGACGATCTGTCCCAGCGCTACGGCCCGGTGCACGGCTCGGCGCGGGTGACGGTCAGGGTCTGCGCGTAGCCGAAGGTCATCCCGAGCGCGCCGACCCCGAACGACAGCGCGTCGACCGTGGGCAGCCCACGCGGGTCGACCGCCACCTGCAGTTGCGCGTCGTACACCCCGATCCGCAGCGGCCACTCGCCGGCCCGCCACCGCCGCGGGAACACCGCTCGCACCTCCGACGCCGCCCCGCCGCCGGCGAACCGAGTGGTCACCGTGACCACGTCCGAGCGGGACGCGCGCGACACCGGGATGTCCTCGTACAACACCACGTCGCCGCGCGCTTGGTCGCGCTCGACGTACGCGGTGGCGGTCGCCGGGTTCAGCTCGTCGAGCACCTCGTTCAGCAGGTTCACCGCCTCGCCGCTGCCGACCTCGACCCGCGTCCCGTCCTCGCTCGGGTTGGTCCGCCGGACCACGCCCGGATCGATGTGGCCGATGGTGGGGAACAGCGGCAGGTCGAGCTCTGCGGGCTCGCCTGGCCGGTCGGCCGGCGACAGGTCGTAGGTGAACGCGGTCCACCGGCCCCCGTCGAGCCGCCCGAGGAACGACCCGACGAACGCGTGCTCCTCCGGGCCGCCGCGGGTCCACCGCGACGCAGGCGCGTCGGACGAAGCGGTCAACGCCACCGACCCGCCGATCTCCCAGCACCCCGGGGGGCCGGCGCGGGTCGCGGCGGCCGCGGCCTGCCACCGGTCGAGATCGCCCAGCGACACCTCCGCGCTCGCCTCCGGCTCCATCAGCGCACCCCCAGCCGCAGGCCTATCCCGAGCTCGACCACCCACCCGATCGCGGTGGCGCGGGCGGCCCCCTCTGCCAGCACCAGCGCGGGCCCGAGGGTCCCCCGCAGCCCGAGCCGCCAGTCGGTCTCCGCCCCGATCGCCGGACCGACGCCCGCCGGGGCGCGGTCGGTGAGCGCGAACCACGGCGCGACCCCGCCCACCACCCCGACCGGCCCCGCGTCGACCGCGAGCTCGAGCGACGGGCCGGCGAGCAGCGCCGCCGGCAGCTCGTCCTCGTCCCACCGCTCGCGCTCGGCCCGCGCGGCGGCCCCGAGCGACACCCCGACCGGCCCGAACCACGGCCCGGCCTGGGTGCCGAGGTCGACCCGGTACCCGGAGGCCCCGCCGAGCGGGGTGGTCACCCGCAGCGCGCTCTCCCCGCCGACCCGCACCGCGGGGTCCCCCATCGTCCACCAGCCGTGGCCCACCGCCGCGCCGACCCGCACCGCGACCGCGCCCTCGTGGGCGGCGAGCCCGAGCACCGGCCGCGCGAACGGCCGGCCGCGCACCAGCGGCGCCTGTTCGGCCTCCGCGGCCTGCTCGACCGGCGGGGTCGCGTCGCTCACGCGACCATCCCGCGGCCGATCGCGGTCGCGAGCGCCATCGTGGTGAGCTGCGGGTTCACCCCGAGCGAGGTCGGGAACACCGAGCTGTCGGCCAGGTACAACCCCGGCAGGCCATGGGCCTCGCCCGACGCGCCGACCACGCTGGTCGCCGGGTCGTGGCCCATCCGGCAGCTCGCCATCGGGTGGCTCGCGTACAGCGTGAAGTCGTGGATCGTGCGCGAGGCCAGCGCCGCGCCGAACGCCGACGCCGACGGGTGCTCGCCCACCCCGTGCACCGGGGCGAACACGGTGCGCGCGCCGCCCGCGAGCAGCACCTCGGCGGTCCGAACCATCCCGTCCTTGATCCGCTGCACGTCGTGCGGGTCGAACGAGTAGCTGATCGCGGCCCGCCCGTCGGACCGGGCCGACACCGTGCCCTCGCCGTGGTCGGAGATCATCACCACGCACCCACACAGGTGCACGAGCTGGTGCAGCTCGCGCTTCAGCGGCAGCCCGACCCGGGTGGTGAGCGCGAGCAACGCGCCCGGCGGCGCGGTCAGCGTGTGCGGCAGCACGCCGGGCAGCGCCGGGTCCTCGAAGTACGCGCCCTGGGTCGCGCCGGACCACATCTTCACCTCGTGGTCACACCGGCCGATCACCGCGTTGCCGGGGTGCACGTGCAGCCCGCGGCCGACCGCCGGACCGAGCCTGCGCGCGAGCCCGGCGTGGTGCAGCAGGCGCGGGGTGCCGATCCCGCCGGCGCACACGATCACCACCGGCGCGCGCACGGTGAGCCGCCCCACCCGCTCCCCGGTGTCGGGGTCGATCACCTCCCCGGCGACGCCGGCGGCGCGCTCCCCTTCGACCAACACCTCGTCGACCTTCACGTCGGCTTGGATCACCGCGCCGGCGGCGAGCGCCAGCGGCAGCAGGTTCCGGTCGACCGACGCCTTGCCGCCGACCGGGCAGCCGAAGTTGCACAGCCCGCACCCCTGGCACCGCGGGGTGTTCCGGCGGAGGTACCCGCCGGGCAGCCCCAGCGCCGCCGCCCCCCGGGCGACGATCCGGTTGTTCTCCCCCGCGATCGCGTCGGGGGTGCCGACGACCTCGATCAGCGCTTCGATCTCGTCGAACACCGGCGCGAGCGCGGCCGGGCCGTACCGCTCGTCGCCGACGAGCGCGGTCCAGCCCTGCAGCACCGGGTCGGGGGTGCGCCAGCAGATCGCCGAGTTCACCAGGCTGCCGCCGCCGACCCCCCGCCCGGCCGCGATCGGCATCACCGCGTCGGCCGAGGCGGCGACCATCGTGCCGCCCTCCTGCATGTGGTACCGCATCGCGGTCGGCTGGTTCGGCCGGAACCGGGTCGCGGGCGGCCCCTCCTCCACGAACCACACCCGGCGCCCGGCCTCGGCGAGCACCCGCCCGATCGCGGCCCCGCCCGGCCCGGTGCCCACGATCAC
>JBEBJC010000034.1:0-19306 GCA_040080105.1 Myxococcota bacterium | reverse complement strand
GCGACCTCGTGCTGCTGGTGATCCGCGGCGAAGAGGAGCGGTTCGTCACCCTGGCGCGGTGAGGATAAAAGGGCAGCATGGAACTGCCCGACACGACCCCGCCCGAGCTCGTCCCGTTCACGTTCCTCGTCGGGCATTGGACCGGCCGCGGGGTCGTCGAAGACTGGGTCGCCGCCGGCGACGTCCTGTTCGGGCTGCGGTTCGACCGCTCCGCGAAGGTGTACGAGGTCGTCACGCTCCGGCGGGGCGAGTCCTCGGAGTGGCTGAGCTGTCCGACCGGAGCGCCGTGCACCTCGAAGACCCTGGCGCACCCCGGGCGCGGCTTGCTCGAGGTCACCGGGTTCGGGTTCCCCGGGTTCGCGTACAAGTCCGTCGAGGGCAAAGGCCCTCGGTGGAGCGGCCGGAGCGACGACTCAGCCCAGCGGAGCTGGGCTATCGTTCGGAGTGGAGGCCGCGGAGCCGAGGCCGTCGAGTGGGGAGCCCTCGAGTACTTCGAGCGGAGGCCGCGGCGGCTGCGGGCGGGGGACCGGGTGGCCGCGCCCGAGCTCGAGCAGGCCGACCGGGTGTTCCACGACGCGGTGGTGACCGGCGACGCCCTGCAGGCGTGGGTCGCCGCGTTCGACCCCGAGGTGGGGTACCAATGGAACGAGTCGGCCGGCGCCAAGGTCCCCGCCGGGCCCGAGATGGCCGAGTTCATGGTCGGCACGTTGACCGGCGGCCGGCTCGACTGGACCCCGACCAGCAGCGCCCTCGCCCCCACCCATGACCTCGGGTGGACCGTGGGCGACTGGACCTGGAGCGCCACCGACGGGTCGGTGGTGCAGCGCGGCGCGTACGTCACCGTGTGGCGGCGCGCGGCCGACGGCAGCTGGAAGGTGTGGTTCGACACCGGGGATCCGCTCGACACCGCCGTCGACCGAGCCGAACCGGGCGGCGCAGGGTAGCAGGGGCCCTGCGGAGGGACGATGTTTCGCGACTACCTCGTGCTCGGCGGCGCCGGGCTGGTGGGCCTGCAGGTGTGCCGTCGGATCGTGCTCGAGCTCGAGCCCCGGCGGATCGTGGTGGCTTCCCTGCTCGAGACCGAGGCCACCGAGGCGGTCGGGCGGCTGCGGCGAGAGTTCGCCGATCGGGCGGAGTTCGTCCCCGCACACGGCAACCTGTTCGTCCCTGAAGACCTCGCGTATCAGCCGCGCCCCGAGGTGATGGCGAACAAGGCGCACCGCCGGCGGCTGATGAAGTTCCTGTACGGGGACTTCGACACTGCGTACGCCGAGAACCACCTGGTGCGACTGGTGGCGCGGATCCAGCCCGACGTGGTGGTGGACTGCGTGAACACCGCCACCGGGCTGTCGTACCAAGACGTGTTCCAAGGGGCGAACAAGGTGATGGGCTGGCTCGGCGACGACGGGTTCGACCCGTCCGGCACCGAGGACCTCGAGAACTTCCTGCTGTCGCAGTCGGTGCCGCAGCTCGTGCGCCACGTGCGGTTCGTGCACCGGGTCACCACCGAGAACCGGACCCGGGTGTACCTGAAGGTCGGCACCACCGGCACCGGCGGGATGGGGCTGAACATCCCGTACACCCACAGCGAGGACAAGCCGTCCAACGTGCTGCTCGCGAAGAACGAGGCTGCGTTCGGCCACACCGGGTTGCTGTTCCTGTTCGCCCGCACGCCCAACGCGCCGATCGTCAAGGAGGTCAAGCCGGCCGCGATGATCGGGTACAAGGGCGTGCGCACGCTGCCGGTCAAGGACAAGCACGGCAACTCCCAGCTGTACGAGCCCCACCGGGTCGAGGTGAAGGGAGACATCGAGCTCGTGACCGGGTCGGCCGGGTACGCCCCCGCGGGCGATCTGGTGTTGTCGGTCGTCGACACGGGCGAGAACGGGATGTTCACCCGGGGCGAGTTCGCGGCGATCACCGCGCTCGGGCAGATGGAGTACGTCACGCCCGAGGAGATCGCGCGCAGCGTGGTGCACGAGATCCGGGGCGCGAACACCGGCCTCGACGTGATCTCGGCGATCGACAGCTCGGTGATCGAGCCGTCGTACAAGGCGGGCCTCGTGCGGCAGGCGGCGCTGCACGATCTGGTGGTGTCGGAGGCCGCGTCCGGGATGCCGTCGGTGGCGCTCGGTCGGCTCGGCCCCCCCGAGCTGTCGAAGCTCCTGTTCGAGGCCCAGCTGCTCAAGGAGTGCTACGGCACGTTCGACGGGATCCTCGGCAACGGCCGCTCCGGGGCCGAGCTCGCGACCCGGCTCGCCGAGCAGGTGGTGCAGAGCCCGGTGCGGCTGATGGCCCCGTCGATCGGGATCCCGATCCTGCTGCCCGACGGCCGCGCGCTGCTGCGCGGCCCGGCGATCAACGTGCCCGAGCCCGAGGGGCACCAGCGCACCGCGTCGTTCGACGACCCGCACAAGGTCGACGGGTGGGCCGCGCGCGGGTGGATCGACCTGCGCGCCGCGAACATGGAGACGTGGCTGCAGCGGGTGCGCAAGATGGTCGACTCGCGCACCGAGCTGCGCGACGCGGGCTCCGCGGCGGCGAGCCTGTCCACCTACCTGCCGTCCACGTTCGAGATCGGCGAGGTCGTGGCCTGGATCTTCGCGAACGAGATCGGCGGCTACCGCATCAAGTAGCGACGTCGAGCCCCGGCCGATACCCCGCTGAAACGGTGGGCGGCCGCACATCCACTACGATCCGGGTCAGGAGAGGACCCGCGATGTCGCACCCTGCCTCTGGCCGCCCTGCTGGCCCGCACGCGTACCAGTTGATGGAGATCTGCGCCGCCGGCACGTTCGGAACGGTGTGCGTCGTGCGCGACCTGAACACCGGCGGCCTGGTCGCGCTCAAGGTGCTCAAGGAGGCGCACCTGCACCGACCCCGGGTGATCGCGCGCACCCACGACGAGGCGTCGATGTTGCGCCTGATCCACCACCCCGGGATCGTACAGGTCGAGGGGCTGGTCGAGATCGAGGGGCGGCCGGTGGTGCGGATGGAGTGGGTGCGCGGCCTGTCGCTCGAGGGCCTGCTGCGGGCCAAGCGCGACGGGTTGCCCCCGGCCGAGGCGCTCGAGTCGGTGCGCCAGGCGACCTCCGCGCTCGGGGCGGCGTACCACGCGATCCCCGCCGGACGCACCTCGCCAATGAAGATCATCCACCGCGACGTGAAGCCGTCGAACATGTTGATGTCGGTGGACGGACTGGTCAAGGTGGTGGACTTCGGCATCGCCCGGGGCGAGTTCGAGGGCAAAGAGGCGAAGACCCTGTCGATGGTGCTCGGCGCGCGCGGCTACCTCGCGCCGGAGCGGCTCGACGGCCACGACGACAAGCCGACCTGCGACATCTACAGCCTCGGCATCGTGCTGTACGAGATGCTCACCGGGCGGCACGTGGTGCTGTCGGTGCACAAGGACTACCACGACGAAGCGCTGAACAAGCACCTCGGGCACATGAAGCTGCCCGGGCTCGCCCCGCCCGGAGCCGAGCGGGTGCGCAAGCTGATCGCGTGGATGTGCGAGTACCACGAGGCGGCGCGCCCGTCCCACGAGCAGGTGGTGCACGAGCTCGAGTCGATCTGCCGAGACCACGGGCTGCGCCCCGATCTGGCCGGGTGGGCGCGGCGCGAGCTGGTGCCGCTGTTCCGCACCCGCAGCCGGATGCGCCCGATCGACCACCCGGCGTACCCCGATCTCGCGTTCGTGGAGCGCAACGCCCGCGCGGTGCGGTTCCCGGCCCCGCCGGACGTGGACCAGGACGTGCGGGTGATGCTGCGCCAGCCGGACTGGCACACCCGCCTCGACGAGATCGACCTGATGTTGCTGAAGAACCCGCACTGGTCGGAGGCGCCGTTCCTGGAGCTGCTCCCCGCCGGACCGAAGGTGTGGTGGCAGTTCTGGGGCACGCCTGAGCTCACCCCGGAGCAGATCGCCGCGGTGCTCCACCTGCTGCGCGACCGGCCGACGTCGGCGGTGCGCGAGCGGGCGGCGCTGCTGCGCAAACACGCCGACCCGCGGGTGGCGGAGGCCGCCGACACGATCCTCGCGGCCTGACCTACGGCGTCTCGGGCAGCAGCACCAGCTGCGCGCGCTGCTCGTCGACCAACCAGGTCTTCGCCGCCGCGCGGATCACCGCCGGGGACAGCGAAGCGACGCGCGCGTCGAACGTCAGGATCGCCAGCGGGTCTGCGTCGCGCTGCAGGGCGCCCGCGAACGCGCTCACCCAGAACCCGTTCTCGCGCAGGTCCTGCTCGCGGCCGCGCCGCTTCTTCTCCTGGGTCTGGGTCACGACCTCGGCCGGCGGGCCGTCGTCGCGCAGCTTCGCCACCACCTCGTTCACCGCCGCCACCAGCTCGTCGGCGCGCGCCGGGTCACACTGGAACTCCACCCGCACCGCGTACCGGCTGACCGGCAGCCGCTCCTCGGTGCCGATCACCGACACGCCGTAGGTCCCGCCGAGCTGCTCGCGCACCCTCTCTCGCAGCAGCGTCTCGAGCACGTCGGCGAGCGCCTGCAGCAGGTTGCGCTGGTCCCAGTCGTTGTTCGGGAACGCGCCGTGCCACTCGATCCGCACCACCGCCTTCGGGTCGACCCCGCTGTGCACGACCTCCGACAGCTTGCCCGGGGTGAGCCGCTGCCCGCGGTCGACCGGGGTCTCGACCCGGCCGGTGGCCGGCAACGTGGCGAGCCAGGTGGTGACCAGCCGCTCGAAGTCGTCGGGCAGCGCGCCGGCGAACACGAACGTGAAGTCGCCCGCGTCGCCGAACCGGTCCGCGTACAGCGCCGGCATCCGCTCGAGCTTCACCTGGTCGAGGTCCTCGACCGTCCACTGGCGGGCGCGCGGGTCGTTGGTCCACACCATCCGCGGCCAGGCGTCGGCGAACTTCGACATCGGCTCGTTCGCCCGGTGCACGATCGCCCCGCGCCGCTGCTCGAGCGCGAGCTCGAACCCGGCCGGGTCGAACCGCGGCGCGGTGGCCATCGCGTGCAGCACCAGCAGCGCGGACTCGAGGTCGGCGACCGAGCTGCGCCCGCCGAACGTGTCCCAGCTCTCCTGCAGCCCCGGGTTCACCGACAGCTGCTTGCCGGCGAGCCACCGGCCGAGGGCGGTCGCGTCCGACCCGCCGACCCCGGACTGGCCGCCGACCGCGAGCATCATCGCGGCCGAGAACGCGTCGGCGTCGGACACCTTCGACGAACCTCCTGGGGAGAACGCCTGGAACACCACCTCGTCCGCCTGGAAGTCGGTGTCCTTCCACCACACCTTCACCCCGTTCGACAGGGTCCACCCGGTGAACCCGAGCGCCTCGCGGTACCGGTCGTCGGTCGACGCGATCGCGCCGGGCGCGGCGGGGGGCGCGACCGGCGGGGTGATCGGCGCCTCCTCGACCGCGGCGTCCATCACCAGGCTCGCCACCTCGGCGTCGACCGCGCCGAGCGCCTCGACCGACGCGACCGCGTCGTTCGCGGGCTCGATCACCACCACCACCCGCGACGACCCCATCCACCCGCGGGCCCAGGTGTCCAGGTCGGCCACGGTGATCGCCGGCAGGTACTTGCGCGCGAGCTCGACCTCGAACTCGGTGCCGGGCATCGCCTCGCCGTTGGTGAACACCCGCAGCAGCTCGGACGCGTGGGTCACCGAGTCGGTCTTGTCGACCTCGAGCAGCATCGACTCGTACTGCTTGGTGACCCGCGCGACCGCGCGCTCGAGCTCACCTTGGCCGAACCCCTGCTCACGCGCCTTGCGGATCTGGGTCGCGAGCTCGCGGTACGTCGCGACCGACTGCCCGGGCTTGCTGTTCGCGCCGAGCACGTGGGCCCCTTCGGTGGGGGACAGGCGCTGCACCCCGGCGCCGGCGCCGAGGAACGGGGCGTCCGCGGCGCGGGCCCGCTCGGCCATCCGCTCGTTCACGATCTGCATCGCCACGCCCTCGATCAGGTCGTCGCGGTACGAGCCGACGGTGGCGCGCTCGAGGTCGTCGTGCTTCGCCAGCACCTGCACCGCGGTGCGGCTGACCTCCGGATCGGCCACCACCACGAACTTCGGGTCGGCGTGGTCGGGGATCTCGAACTGGACCCGCTCCCGCGGCTTCTCCGGCGGCGCGAGGGACCCGAAGGTCTCGGCGATCCGCGCTTCGATCGTGGCCGGGTCGAAGTCGCCCACCGCGATCACCGCCATCAGGTCGGGGCGGTACCAATCGCGGTAGAACCGGACCGCCGCGTCGCGGGTGAACGACCGCAGCGACGCCTCGGTGCCGATCGGGCGGCGCACCGCGTACGGCGAGCCGAAGAAGATCGCCGGGGTGGTCGCGTCGTCGATCCGGCTCTGTGCGCCGAGGCGGGTGCGCCACTCCTCCAGCACCACCGGGCGCTCGGCCTCGACCTCGGCCGGGTCGAACGTCAGCCCGTCGGCCCAGTCGCGCAGGACCCCCAGCGCCTTGTCGAGCGTCGCCGGGTCGTCGGTCGGGATCTGCAGCTTGTACACGGTCTCGTCGAACGAGGTGTGCGCGTTGACGTGGGGGCCGAACTCCGACCCGATCGACTCGAGCCACTCGATGACGGAGTTGCCCGGGTAGTGGGTCGTGCCGTTGAACGCCATGTGCTCGACGAAGTGGGCGACGCCCAGCTGGTCTTCGTCCTCGACCACCGACCCGACCCGCACCGCGAGCCGGAGCACCCCCCGCCCGGCCGGCTCCCCGTTCGGCTCGACGAACCACTTCAGCCCGTTCGGCAGCGTGCCTTGGCGAACGTGGGAGTCGACCGGCAGCATCGCGGCGAACTCCGGGTTCTCCGCCGGGATCTCGAGCGGCGCACGGGTGCACCCGACGACGAGCCACGCGACCACGACCACCTCCGGTGGCGCTCATACCACGGCGCGCGCTCGCCACACCGGGTACTCGGCCCCGACGGCCGGGACCGGGACGAGCCCGTTCTCCGCCGCGCCGTCGTCGCTCTCGGGCTCGCACAGGTACACCGCGACCGCAGCCGACGGCTGGTCGGTGGACACGCGCGACCACCCCTGCGGCACCGCGCGGCGCTCGGTCCGCCACTCGACCGCGAGGTCGGCGGTGCTGCCGGCCTCCAAGATCCCCCGCCCGCCCTGGGCGCCGGCGCCGACCACCGTGGCGACCTCGACCTCGACCGAGCCCTCGGCGGGCTCGACCCGCAGCCCGTGCAGCCGCAGGTGCTCGGCCAGCGTGGGCGGGACCAGGTACGCCGCGGGGCGGTCGACCACCACCGAGCCGGTGAACGAACCGAAGTACGGCAGCACGACCTCGGTGGGCTCCCCTTCGAGGGTCCGCGGCGTGCGGGTGAGCACGGTGACCGGCTCGGGGGACCGCTCGAGGGTGGAGCGGACCGCGATCCGATCGCGCGGGCGCTCGCTCGCGGCCACGATCTGACGCACGTCGTCGCGGTGGCGGGCGACCCACTCGAGGATCTCGATCTGCCACGCGCTCGCGGTGTGCACCCGCTCCTCGAACGGCAGGTAGCTGTAGCACTCGAGCAGCAGGTCGAGCCGGTTCGTGAGCCCGCGGTAGTTCGACCCGAACCGCGGGTGGTGCGGGTAGGTCATCCACCCCTCGCCGACCCGCCCGGTGCCGTCGATCGGCGCGCCCGCGTCGAGCGCGCGCTCGTCCTCGACGAAGTTCCCGTACCAGCCGCTGTCGAACCCCCGCTTGCGCACCGCCGCGATCACGTCGGGCACCAGCCGCTCCCGCACGAACGCGACCGGCTCGGGGCGGCCGGCGGCGGTGGTGTGCGGCGTGTCGACCGTCATGTGGAACCGGTGCACGCTGCCGTTGGTGGCGTGGTTGTCCACGGTCAGGTCCGGCGCCCACGGCTGGCACACGCGCTGCTGGAACAGCCGCATCTCCGGCGCGCTCATCCGGAGGTAGTCGCGGTTCAGGTTGATCCCGTGGCTCTGGGTCCGGGTGCCGACCACCGGCCCGATCTGCCCGGACAGGCTGCGCAGGTCGAGCCGCCGGTTCGCCGGGTCGAGCGCGTCGTTGCCGTCGGGGTTGAACAGCGGGGCGACCAGCAGGGTCATGTGCTCGAGCGCGCCGGCGAGGCGCTTGCCGTCGAGCGCGTCGCGCACGAGCGCGAGGCTCGCCTCCTTGCCCTCGACCTCACCCGGGTGGATGCCGTCGAGCATCAACACGGTGGGCAGCCCGGACCGGCGTGCGTCGTCGGGGGTCTTCACCCCGCGGGTCGACAACACGAGCAGCGGCAGCTCGCGGCCCCCGGGGCTGTGCCCGAACGAGGTCAGGTGCAGCCGCGGGTCGCCTCGGTCGGCGAGCGCGTGGACGAACGCCATCACGTCGGCGTGGAGGGAGGTCTCTCGGTATCCGGTGGCTTCGGCGCGGGTGAGCATCCCGCCCCGTAATCGGCGCCCCCCTACCAGTCGAACAGCGCGCGCCCCGCCCGCTTGTCCTGCGGGGTCGTCAGCTTGTCCAACAACACCTCGCACTGCGCCGGGTTGGTGATCGCCGGCCGGGCCAGCTTCAGCACCTCGATCTGCTGGGCCGCTGCCACGGTGTCCATCAGGCGCCCGACCTGCTTGCAGGTGAACCGGTGGTTCGCGACCGCCGTCTCGATCTTCGCGATCCGCGCGTCGGAGGTCCCGTTGGTGGACGAGACCCGCTCGATCAGCTTGTCGAAGGCCTCGGGGTCGATGTGCTCGCGCTGGGGGCTGCCGGTCCCTGCCACCGCCCCCAACGTCGCCTGGAGCGTCGCCGATCTCTGCTGGTGCTGGGTGACCACTTCGGCGCCGGGCAACGACTCGACCGGGGTCCCGACCGGCGCGGCTCCCAGGGCGACGAGCTCCGAGTCGTCGAGCTGGTACCGGACGATCTGGCCCGCCTCGACCTCGAACGTCACCTCGGTCAACCGCGTGCCGACGGCGCTGAACGCGGTCAGCCGGTGAGTCCCGGGCCGCACCGAGCGCTTCCGCAAGAAGTCCACCGGGTCGGACGACAACGGGGTCCCGTCGAGCCAGATCATGACTTCGCCCGCGACCACCTGCAGCTCGGTCGGGGGAGCGTCGGCTGGGACGAGGCCAGCCTCGAGCAGCGTGTCGTCGCGGTACAGGAACCGTGCCACGTCGGCCTCGCCGAGCTCCACCTCGGCCGAGGTGATCACCTTGCCGAGCATGCTGCGGACCTCGACCTGGTGGACGCCCGAGGGCAACCGACGCGCAGCGAAGATCCGCGCGTCTTCGTCCACCCCGACGAGCTCGCCGTCGACCGCGACCAGCACCACGGCGGCGCCGGTGTGGACCTCGACCTGACCCGCGAGGGCGGCAGCGAACCAGCTCCACACCTGGACCTCCCGCCGAAATCGTACACCATCCGACGGGTTCCGGCCAGGAGGGTTCGATCTTAGCCGCCAGCGGTGACCACCTGCGACAGGTCGGCGGGGCCGGCGCCGGCCACCGCGGCGTGGACGCCGATCGGCCGGCCGGGGGCGTGGGGGACCGACACGGTCCCGGAAGCGACCCCGTCGTCGTCGGCGGTGAGCACCACGATCGGCTTCGGCCGCGCCAGCTCGAGGCACGCGCCGCCGAACCGCGCGGGGCAGGTCTGCCCGGCGCGCCCCGAGCCCCACAGCTCCACCGCGCCGCCGGCCGGGGCGCCGGTGACGGTGACCGTGACCCCGTCTGCGGTCGCGTCGACCGACAGCGTCAGGCAGCTCGGCCCGAACCGCGCGTCGTCGCAGTCCACCGGGGCCCCCGGGGCGAGCTCGTCGTCGGCGAGGCACACGCCGTCCCCGTCGAGGTCGTAGCCGAGCGGACACAGGGCGTCTCCGTCGGCGTCCACGAACTCGGGGCACGGCTCGCCGGCGAACCCGATCTCGTCGATCCACCCGATGCCGTCGAGCCCGGCCACCGCGCCCGACAGCGCGAGGTCCACCCCGACCGACTGCCCACACGCCGCGTCGAGGCCCGTCAGCTCGAGCGCGGTCCAGGTGCCCGCGGTGGCGACCACCCCGCCGTCGCCGACCCACCGGCCGGCGTCGTCGTCGACCATCAACATCATCGCGGCGTCGGCCGGGGCGTCGGTCGAGACCCACGCGGTCATCCGCGGGTGGGTGAGCAGCACCGAGCCGTCGGAGGGCAGCGCCAGGCACACCCACCCGAACGCGTCGGTCGACGACACCGCGGTCGGAGCGACCCCGAGCGCGAGCCCGTCCCACGGGAACGCCGGCACCTCGAACAGGAGCTCGCCCGCCAGCGCGCCCGCCGCGGGGACCGACGTGTCGAAGTCCCACACCACCTCGTCCTGCGCCAGCGCCACGGTGCCGACCAACCACATCGCGACCTCCCGCACCGTCCATCGGCCGGCGGATCGGCGCCGCGGTATCGCCGCGGGTTCGGGCGCTCATGGGTTGGTGGTTAGAGTCGACGGATGTGGATCGGGACTGCACGGTTGAACCTCGCACCGTTTGCGCTGGCGGACGCTCCGGAGGTGTTCGCGTGCATCACACCGGCGATCACTCGGTTCCTCCCCTGGGACCCACCGACGTGGGACACCTACCTCGCGCGGTGTGAAGCCTCGGTTCACGCCCCCGACCCAAACGCCCGGGCCCTCGTGGTCCGCCGGCGAGACACGAACGACTGCATCGGCCGGGCCAGCGTGGAGGATGTCCGCCAGCCGTGCCCGGAGATTGGTCTGTGGCTGAGAGAGGGCGAACATGGCCGGGGCTACGGGAGAGAGGTCGTCACTTCTCTCGTCCAGTGGGTCTCGGAGACGCTCGGGGCGGATGGCGTCGAGTACCCGGTCGCCGTACACAACGTGTCGAGCCGCCGGATCGCCGAACGTCTCGACGGTCGGGTCGTCGCCACCCGGTCAACCCCGAAGTACGAAGTGGTCGTCTATCGAATCCCTGGCCGCTGAAGCTCTCGTCGATCGGCGGCGGAAATCCAGGGCGGCACCTGAAGTTGTTTCGCGCCGAGAGCGCCGAGAGCGCAGAGATGCGGCCGAGCGACTCGTTGAAGTAGGTGATGAGTGAGGTGATCTGCGGTCTGATCCTCTGCAGATGCCAGTGCAACTACAGAGCGGCTCCCTCCGCTCGATCTCGGCGTTGCACGATCCGTCTCACGAGGTCCGCGGCGTTGGACCTTGATCTGGTCGCCATCTCGGCCGCGGTGTACTAAGGTCGATGGATGTGGTTCCTCGCCGCGTGCCGCCACGAGCCCGAGCCCCCGGTCGAGACCGACGCCGACACGGACGCCGACGCGGACACCGACACCGATACCGACGCCGACACCGACCTGGTCGGGACCACGGTGCAGATCCGCGCGCACGACCCGGAGTCCGGGGCCCTGCTCCCGTTCGACGACGCGATCGACCGGATCTCCGCCCGGGGGGCCCACCGGTACGACCGCGCCGGGTGGCGGCACGACGCGCTGGTCCGTCCCGACCTGACCCTGGTGGTGAACGCGCCGCTGGTCCCGGTGGAGGGCGCCACCTTCGGGTTCGAGGTGCCGGAGCCGGGGGTGGAGCTGGCGCTGCCGTGGTTCGTCCCCGGGCGCGGGTGGGAGCTGTGGACCGTGGCGCCCGCCGGGTCGGTGGTCGAGCTCGAGCTCGAGGTGGCGCGCGGGCTCGCGGCGCGGTTCCCCGCCGCGGCGGACGCGCACCCGGCGGGAGACGGCCCGGTGGCCCAGGGGCTCGCCGCCGGAGCGGCCGCGTCGCTCGCGCAGGCCGAGGCGGAGCCCGACGAAGCCGCGCGCGCCCGGGCGGCGGTCGACGCGGTGGAGGGGTGGTCCGACGCGTGGGAGGAGCTGCTCGCCGGTGACGCCGATCCGACCGGGGCGTGGTGGGGCGTGACCCTGGACGGGGCGGGCGACGACCGGCACGACGTCGACGCCTCGGTGGGCGCGCTGTACGGCGCCGACGGGTGGGCCCGCCTCGTCGCCACCGAACACCTCGCCCCCGAGGACGCCGAGCCCGAGATCCGCAGGTTGCAGGCGCAGGGCACCCGGGTGCTGGTGCAGCTGATGGACAGCTCCGGGATGGCGGCGCTCACCGACGCCGCGTACGAGGCGCGGGTCGCCGCCACGGTCGGGGCGCTCGGCGACACGGTCGAGGCGTACGAGGTGGGCAACGAGATCAACGGCCCGTGGGTGCCGCGCGACCGCGACGACCCGTGGGCGGTGGGCGCCCGGGTCACTGCGACCCTCGACCAGGTGGAGCAGGGCGCCCCGGGCGCGCTCACCGTGCTCACGCTGTTCTGGACCGGCGGGGCCGACCCCGCGCCGTACGCGATGTTCGACTGGGTCGATCAGGTGCTCGCGCCGACCGACCGCGACCGGATCGACGTGGTGGCGCTGTCGCTGTACGTCGAAGACGACCCGCTGGGGATGCCGGCGTTCGATCGGGTGATGACCGAGCTCGGGCGCAGGTTCCCGCGGGCGGAGATCGCGCTGGGCGAGCTGGACTACTTCTCGGCCGACACCTCGCGGGTGTGGGCGTGGGGGGACCTCGACGACCCGGAGGGCGCGGGCCGGATCCGGGTGTTCGAGGCGTACACCGCCGCATCGCTCGCGTTCGGCCCGGGCGGCGGGTTCTGGTGGTACTACGAGACGGAGGCGTACCCGGGCTGGCCGACCAACCCGCTGTGGCAGGTGATGGCCGACGCTCACGGCGGGTAGCGGCTCAGGCGCAGCCCTCGAGTACGGAGGCCGCGGCGATCCGCGCGAGCGCGCGCCGCTGCGCGACCCCGAACCACACCACCACCAGGCGGGCGAGCGGCCAGGCGAGCGGTGAGGTGAGCTCGAACCGGTAGGTCCAACACACGTGGGTGGCGCCGTCTCGGCCCGTGTAGTCCCACGTCGCGTCACCCGCCCGCACGAGCCACGCGAACGGGGGGCGGAGCCCGGTGAGTCGGTATCGGTGCCGGCGCCCGCGCTCCACCTCGAGCAGCGTCTCGGTGAGGGTGGCCCCGTCGGCGGTGTACACGGTGCGCGTCGCGCCCACCTTCAGCTCGTCGAGCTCCACCCGCTCGATCGCCGCCACCGGGCCGGCGCCCGGGAACCAGCGGTTGCGCGGGTCCCAGGTCCAGTCCCACACCACCTCCGGCTCGCTCGCGATCGTCGCCTGTGCCGTGCTGTCGATGAACACTTGGTCTCCTCCCCAGGGTACGCGGCCGGCGGTCGGCCGGATCAGGCTCACCGCCGATCGAGCTGCGACAGCCACCAGTGGACCAGATCCGACAGCGGCGGCCCGATGAGCGCCCGGGCGGCCGCCCGGTCCGGCGCGACCCACGCGTCGACCACCGCCAGCATCTGCTGCCCGGGAGGGTCCCCGACGAGCAGCGCTGCGGCCTCCGCCCGATCCTCGGCGAACGTGGCGGCATCCCCCTGCTCCCATGCCAACATCGCGCGCTCGCACCGGAGGAGGCCCCCCATCCGCGGCTGGGTGCACCCGACCACCGCGGCGTCGAACGTGGCGCGGGCTTGCGCGGGTCGTCCCCCCCGCCACAACGCCAGCCCCAGCGCGGCCCGCGCGAGCGCCTCGAACAACGCCGACCCGCCGCTGCGGTACCCCTCCACCGCGAGCGTCGCCTCCTCGAGCGCGTCGTCCACCCGCCCCAGGTACAGCGTCATCCGCGACAGGTACGTGCGAGCGATCCGCTCGACCACCCGGTCCCCGGCCCACGCCGCCCGGGCGACCAGCTCGCGGTACCGGCCCGCCGCCGAGGCGAACCGGCCGCGGTGGGCGTCGACGACCGCCAGGTTCCCCTGCATCCGCAGCACGCCGGGCGCGTAGCCGATCTCCTGGTGGCTCGCGAGCGCGCGGGTGAAGCACCGCTCGGCCCGATCGTGCTCCCCCCGATCCAGGTACACGGCGCCGAGGAACCCGAGCACCTTGCCCTCTCCGGTGCGGTTTCCGACCTCCCGGTGCATCGCGAGCGCGGAGTCGAACACCGACAGCGCCTCGTCCGCGCGGTCGGTGTGCGCGAGCACCAGCCCGAGGTTCGCCAGCCGATCCGCCTCGGCCACCCGGTCTCCGTCGGCGCGGTGGAGCGCGAGGGCCTGCCGCAGCGGCGGCCCGGCGTCGGCGAACCGACCCTGGTGCAGCCGGACCCGGGTGATCGACGCCCACACCCGCGCGTCGACCCGGGGATCGGCGGCGCGCTTCGCCGCCTCCAGCGCGGCCTCGACCTCGTCCTCCGGGTCTTCACCGGTGACCGCCCGAAACTCCGCCCGAAGCCGGTGGGCGTCGGCGCGGGCGGGGTCACTCCTCGCCACCTCCACCGCCCGATCGGTCACTCGCCGCCGCTCCGCCGCTCGACCCTCGTGCGCGAGCACCCGATCGACCACGATCGCGCAGCGGACGACCTCGTCGGGGGTCCCGGTCTCCACCACCTGCAGCAGGTCGGGCTGCATCGCCCCGAGGCGAGCCAGGGCCTGCTCTCCGCCGCGCCGATCGGCCGCCCGTTCGAACGCCTCGCCCTGTGCCACCGCCCAGGTCGCGTGCCGACGCGCCGCGGCGGGGTCGGGCGGGGCGACCTCGCGCACGAACGCCCGCACGACCTCGAGCAACCGGAGCCGGACCTCGCCCAGCGGGTCGACCCGCTCGGACAGCAGCGACCAGTCCCGCAGCTCGTGCACCCGATCGAGGGCCCGCCCGTCCACCTGCACCACCTGCTCGGCGTCCTCCGCTCTGAACGGGGCCGCGAACACGGCGCAGTGTGACAACGCGGCCCGCTGGGCCGGCTCGAGCTGGTCCCAGGTCCACGCCAGGGTGGCGCGCAGGGTGTGGTGGCGTTCGGGCGCGTCGGCGGCGCCGCGGGCGAGCCACGCGAGCGACCCGCGGATCCGTGCCGCGATCGCCTCCGCCCCCAGCACCGCGGCGTGGGCGGCGGCGAGCTCGAGCGCGAGCGGGATGCCGTCGACCGCCTCGACGATCGCCTCGAGCCACGCGGCCTCGGCGTCGGCGCCGAACCCCGCCCGCACCCGCCCGCCGCGGTCGGTGAGCAGGGCGACGGCGTCGGCGGGCGCGAGCGGGGGGACCTCGAACCGCACCTCCCCCCGGAGCCGCAGCGGGCGGCGGGAGGTGATCCGCCAGTCGATCGCCGGGGCGCCGTCCACCCACCGCCCGATCGCTGCGACCGCGCTCTCGTCGAGGTCCTCGGCGTTGTCGAGCACCACCGTCGCCCGGCCGCGCGCCGCCAGCGCGGCCCCGACCACCCCGACCCGATCGCCGCGGGTCGGCAGCGGCACCTCGAGCGCCCGCGCGACCTCCGCCGCCGCCGCGTCTTCGGCCACCACCCCGGTGAGGTCGCAGAACCACGCCCGTCCGGAGGTCCGCGCCACCTCCAGCGCCAGCCGGGTCTTCCCGATCCCCCCGGGTCCGGTGAGGGTCACCAGCCGGTCGGCCGATCGTCCGAGCGCGCGGCGCTCCGCCTCCCGCCCCACGAACAGGTCCGGCGGGGTCGGCAGGGCGTGGGTCGGCGCCGGGGCAGCGCCCGCGACGAAGCAGTACCCGGTGCCGCGCACCGTGCGCAGGTGGGTCGGGTTGGACGGGTCGGGCTCGAGCTTCGCGCGCAGCGTCTTCACGGTGGTGTCGACCGTGCGGGTCCGGGTCCCGGGGGCGTAGCCCCACACCGCGGTCAGCAGCTCCTCCCGCGACAGGGTGCGCTCGGGGTTCGCGACCAGGTAGGCCAGCAGCGCGCGCTCGGACGGCAGCAGCGACACCGCCGCCCCGCCGCGGGTCAGCTCGCCCGTGTCGAGGTCGATGTCCGCGTCCGCGAGCTTCATCGCCGTCCGTTCACTTCGAACGGGCGCGCCCGCAAGGGGGCGACGGTTTCACGATGTGAAAACCGCCCGGCCGGTACGGAGACGGGGGAGGTGAGAGATGCCGAAGCTTCCGAAGCCGTTGGACGGGTGGGTCGGGAAGTGCATCCTGGTGCAGATCCTGGGGGACGCGGAGGCGTACCTGTTCGACTACGACGCGCTGCCGGACGAGCAGCGGCGGGCGCTGGTCGACCACCACCTGCGGGCGTTCTCCGTGCGGATGAAGCGGGAGGGCAAGGACGACTGGTCGAAGCGGGTGGTGCCGTTCGCGCTCCTCGGCCACTCGATGCCGCCCGAGGTGCGCGGCCGGATCGACCTGTCCGCCCCACACGAGGGGGTGTTGCTGCTGCACCGGGAGAGCAAGGGCGTGTTGTACTGCGCGTCGAACGAGGACGAGCAGCTCGCGATCGCGTACCCGGACACCGACGCGCTCGAGGCGCAGGAGACGTACCTCGAAGACGTGTGGGACCCAGCCACCACCTCGTTCGCGTACGAGGTGAACCGGTCGGAGTGCGAAGGGTTCACCCTCGGGGAGATCGAGCTGACGATGTCCCTCGGCGGGGCAGAGCTCACCCTGGTTTGAGCGAGTGGTGGAACCTGGTAGACTGGAGGAATCGGAGGGCCGGGTGAGGACCGTCGGGACTTTGGCGTTGCTCCCGCTCGCAGGATGCTGGTCGTACTGGGACCTGCGCGAAGGGGAGGAGCTCGAGATCGGGTGCGCCGGCTACCTGTACAACTGGTACCCGGACGCCGACGGCGATCGGTGGGGTGACCCGGGCTCGGTCCCGACCCCGAGCTGCGCGCCGGACGAGGCGAACGGCCTGACGGCGTCGAACGACCTCGACTGCGACGACAACGACGCCACGATCACCGGCAAGACCGCGGCGATCTGCCCGTCGCAGATGGCCGGCGGCCTCGCGTCCTGTGTCCGCGGCGTGCGGCAGGGCCAGAGCGAGTACGTGCTGACCTGTGAGGACACGCCGATGATCCCGTTCGCTCAGGGCGAGCAGGACTGCCTCGCGTGGGCCGGATGGGAGACGCCGGAGTCGGTGGAGCTCGATCCGGAAGGGCACCACGGGCTCGCGTCACTCGACACCGACTTCGAGTACAACACGCTGGTGGCCTGGCTCGACGAGCAGGTCGGGTCGATCCCGACCGCGGTGTGGGTCGACGTGCGGTGGTCGGGCGACCTGCAGACCGGCGGGTGGGCGTGGCCGGACGGCACCGCCCCGACGTTCGTGCCGGCCTGTGGGGGGATCGAGGCGTCGCCGGCGGACTTCTGGCCGGACCTGGTGCCGGGGCTGCCCGAGTCCGACGCGGCGCTGACCGAGCACCTCGACGAGGTCCGGTTGGCGCTGGTGTTCGACGGGTCCGGGTGGTGTCGGGGCGTGCCGTCGACGATCGGCCTCGAGCCGCGCGAGGCACACGTCCTGTGCGAGCGGCCCTCGCCCAACCTGGCGCAATTCGGCGACGACCCGATCGTCGACGACGGGAAGGGTACGCCGGGGCCGGGGCAGTAGACGCAACCGGTTGCTGCGCTCCGTCGGTGACACGGTCACCTTAAGGAGTCCGGCTGCGGGAGGTCCCCCTGCTGAACCGCCTCGACCGGGTCGCGGGCGCATTGGTGGTCGCCACCTACGGTCTGCTGGTGTTCGGAGCGTCGGTGCGCGTACACGGCGCCGGGCTCGCGTGCCCGGACTGGCCGTTGTGCTTCGGCGAGGTGATCCCGCCGGTCGACTTCCACGTCGGGTTGGAGTTCGGCCACCGGGTGATCGCCGGGCTGGTGTCGCTCGGGTTCCTCGGGCTGTCGGCGGCGGTGCTGCGCGATCGGCGTCGGTGGGGTGCCCAGGCCACCGTGGTGATCGGGCTGGCGGCGGTCACGCTCGCGGTCCAGGTCGTGCTGGGCGGGCTCACGGTGTTGCGGCTGCTCGCCGAGTGGACGGTCACGAGCCACCTGTTGGCCGGCAACACGTTCTGCTTGCTGCTGCTCGTGTTGACGCTCACCCTGCGCGAGCGGGTCGCGCCGGTGACCCGCGCGCCGGTGGCGGCGGCCAGCCGGTGGCTCGCGGTGGGGATCGCGGCGTTGGTCCCGGTGCAGCTCGCGCTCGGCGGCTGGGTGTCGAGCTCGTTCGCCGGGCTCGCGTGTGGCACGTGGCCCACCTGCGACGGCGTCACCTGGTTCCCGTCGTTCTCGGGGCCGGTCGGGCTGCAGGTCGTGCACCGGCTCGTGGGGTACACGCTGCTGCTGCTGGCGGTGGTGGCGGCGATCGTCGGTCGCGGCCGGGGCTCGGCCGGGCGAGCCGCAGCTGCGGTCGCGCTCGCGGTGGTCGCGCAGGCCGCGATCGGCGTCGCCAACGTCCTGCTGCGGCTGCCGGTGGAGATCACCCTCGCGCACACCGCGGGTGCAGCCGCGGTGGTGCTGTCCGTCACGTGGTCGAACTGGGAGGTCTGGCGGGCGCCCGTGCGCGCCGCTTCACCTGCGCGCGAGCCCGCGCTGGAGGTCCGGTGAACGGTCAGGGAGGCCCGGCGCCGGCGCCGGTGGCGGTGCGGATCGACGCGATCGACGCCGAGGCACCGCCCACGAGCTCGCTGCCGGAGACGCTCCGGCTGTTGGTCGACATCACCCGGCCCCGGGTGATCGCGCTGGTGGTGTTCACCGGGCTCCCGGCGCTGTGGCTGGGCAAGGACACCTGGCCGACCCCCGCGGTGTCGTTCTGGGTCCTGCTCGGAACCGCGCTTGCGGGAGGGGCTTCGTCGGCGTTCAACGCGGTGATCGAGCGCGACACCGACGCTCGGATGGCGCGGACCCGCAACCGGCCGCTCCCGGCGGCGTCGCTGATGCCCGGGGCGGTCGCGGTGTACGGGGCGCTGCTCACGGTCGCGTCCACCGCGATCCTCACGTGGATCGGCGGGGTGCTGGCTGCGGCGCTCGCCCTGGTCACGATCGCGTTCTACGTCGGCGTGTACACGGTGTGGCTCAAGCCGCGCACCCCGCAGAACATCGTGATCGGCGGAGCCGCGGGGGCGACCGCGCCGTTGATCGCCTCGGCGGCGGTCGACGGCCACGTGTCGGTCGGCGCGTGGGTGCTGTTCCTGGTCGTGTGCCTGTGGACCCCGCCCCACTTCTGGGCGATCGCGATCTTCCGGCGCCACGAGTACGAGTCCGCCGGCTTCCCGATGATGCCGTCGGTGGTGGGGGATCAGGCCACCCGGTGGCGCTCGCTCGGGTACACGGTCGCGATGATCGGCGTGTCCCTCGTCCCGGTCTGGCTCGGCCACCTGGGTTGGCTGTACGGCGCCGCGGCGGTGGGGCTCGGCGGTTGGTTCTGCGGGTGGGTGATCCGGTCGATGGTCGCGCAGCGCCCGGTGGTCGACTGGCGCGTGTTCAAGGTGTCGGTGGCGTACCTCGGGCTGCTGTTCCTGGTGATGCTCGCGGATCTGCTGGTCCGCGGGTGAGCGCAGGCGCATCCGGCGCAACAACCGGATGCATCGGCCGAAAGGCGGGTCTGGGC
>JBEBJC010000748.1:0-4483 GCA_040080105.1 Myxococcota bacterium | reverse complement strand
GGCAGCGCCAGCCCGAGCGCCACGAACCCCGCCGAGTACAGGATCAGGAACGCGTCGTCGAGCCCCAGCACCGTCCGCAACACCGGGGGGTCCGCCAGCAGGATCGCGGCGTACCGTTCGGGCGGGTGCACGAACTGCAGTGGATCCTGCCCGACCCCGGTGACCACGAAGATCCCCACCATCGCGAGCACCGTCACCGCGGCCGCCCACAGACATCCGCGCACCATCGACTCGACCGACATCGAAACCTCCGCGGGCAGCGTGGGGCCTGCGGGGAGAGCGCGCGTTGACCTTTGTCAAGCCGGGGGCGAGTCCGCTCGGACCACCCGGTCGCGACCCGCCGCCTTCGCGCGGTACAACGCCCGGTCCGCCTCGACCACCGCAGCGTCGACCGGGGTGTCGGGCAGCCACGCGGCCACGCCCACCGACGCGGTCACCGCCACCCCGTCCGGCCACCCCGGAGCTCGGGTCGCGGCGATCGAGGTCCGGATCCGCTCCGCCACGACCACCGCGGCCTCGACCGAGGTCCGCGGCAGCAGCACCAGGAACTCCTCTCCACCCCACCGCACCAGGACGTCGGAGGCGCGCAACCCGGCGAGCATCACCCCGGCAGCGGCGCGGAGCACCTCGTCGCCCACCGGGTGCCCGAACCGGTCGTTGATCGCCTTGAACAGATCGAGGTCCACCACCAGCACCGCGGCCACGTCGCGGAACCGCGCCATCATCTTCGCCTCGACCGCGGCCCGCTCGAAGAACGCCCTCCGGTTCGACGCGAGCGTCAGCGGGTCGCGCGACGCCTCGTCCATCGCCTGTTCGAGCGCCTCGCGCAGGCGCTCGTTCGCCCGCTCGAGCTCCGAGGAGAGGCGCCGGCCCCGCAGCTCGGCGATCACCGCCGATCGCGTCTGGTCGTGCAGCTGGTACCCGTACAGCAGCAGGACCCCCCAGAACACGCCCACCGCGAGCATCCACTGCGACGGGCCGACCCGCCCGAAGATCTGGACCAGCGCGGTGAACCACAGCCCGGCGTTGAATGCCCACATCAACTTCGGGACGTTCGAGGTCGAGATCAGCAGCAGCGCCGACACGATCGCCAACAGGATCGTCAGCTGCAGGTCGTACATCGACCAACCGGCGGTCGACGGGTGGATCGCGCGCACCACGACCCCCCAGCTCACCCCGGCCGCGGCCGTACCGCCCACCAGGCGCGCCTCGAGCGCCCCGCTGGGCCTCCCCGCCTCCGCCGCGTCGATGATCCGCCGCGCGACGACGTCGTTGTGCACCATCGCCGCGAGCCGGGTCACCGCGAACACCAGCCCGATCCCGACCACCCCCGACGCCCAGGTCAGCGCCATCACCAGCCCGACCCCGACCGCGGTGCTGACGAGCGAGCTCCGCTCTCGTTGCGCGGCGCGGACGAGCAACTCGGCCCGGATCTCGGGCTCGGTGGGCGGGGGCACCCGGTGCGGCATCTGCTCTCCGGGTATCCGTTCGGCCACCGAGGCGGGGTTTGCAGGTCGATTGTGGATCGACTATGCTGCGCCGCGTCATCCCTGGGGGGCCGATGAGACGCAGTGCAGCATTCGGGCTCGCGGTCCTGTTCGTGGTGTACACGCTGAACTTCCTCGACCGGAGCTTGATCTACATCCTGTTCAAGCCGATCCGGCAGGAGCTCGCCCTCGGGGACCTCCAGATGGCCCTGCTCGGCTCGACCGCGTTCGTGCTGTTCTACACGGTGCTCGGCGTCCCGTTCGGGCGGCTCGCCGACCGGTCGCGCCGCACCACGATGATCGCGGTCGGCCTCGCGGCGTGGAGCGTCGCGTCGGCGGCGACCGGCTGGGCAGGCTCGTTCTGGACCTTGCTGGCGTGCCGGGTCGGCGTCGGGATCGGCGAGGCCACGCTCGGCCCCGCGGCGTACTCGCTGTTGGCCGACTGGTTCCCGTCGAACCGGCGGGCCACGGCCGCAGCGGTGTTCTCGGCGGGGATCCCGCTCGGGGCGGGGCTCGCGATGGCGCTCGGCGGGGTGATCGCCGACAGCTGGGGCTGGCGAGCCGCGTTCCCGGTGCTGGGGTTGCCGGGCCTGCTGTTCGCAGGGGTGTTGCTGCTGATCCACGAGCCGGCGCGGGGCGGCCACGACGTGGGGCCGAGCGCGGCGGCGCCAATGCTGCAAGGCAGCAGTCGGGTGTTGCCGCTGCACGTGATCGGGTACGCGGTGTTCAACCTCGCGGCCGCGTCGTGGTCGATGTGGATCCCGACGTACCTCGCCGGGCGGTGGGACCGGCCGCTGTCCGAGGTCGGGCCGATCGTCGGCGCGTGCGCGGTGGTGGGCGGCCTGACCGGAACGCTGGCCGGAGGGGTGATCGCCGACGCCGTGCAGCGCCGGGTGGTCGGCGGGAGGCTCGCGTTCGGGGCGGTCGCGTCGGTCGCGTCCGGCGTGTCGTGGCTCGTGTTGCTCGGCACCTCCGACTGGACCACCGCGGTGGCGGCCACCGGGGTGGGGATGGCCCTGGCGCTCGCCTGGCTCGGGCCGGCCTCGGCCGACATCCAGGACCTGGTGGCCCCGGGCTCCCGCGCGACCGCGATCTCGGTGTACTACTTCGGGGTGAACCTGGTGGGCTACGGCCTCGGTCCTCCGTTGATCGGGGCGCTGAACGACCACCTCGGCGCGGTCGCCGACCCGACCCAGATGGCGGTGTCGCTGCTGGTGTGCCCGGTGGCGTGTGGGGTGGCGGCGGCGGTGTTGGCGGCCGCGGCGGTGATGCGCCGGAGCACCGGAGCGCTGGCGCCCGCGTGACCTCCCCGCAGTACCCGACGGGTACCCGGCGTCGCCCACGTCCGATCCGATGGGCACGGTCCCGGGCCGAACAATCGTGACCGGATGCGACCGGCGCGGCGGGCCCCACCGGGCCACGTTCGACAGGGGGAGTTCCGATGGACCTCGATTGGCTCGAGGAGCTGCTGTCCGACACGCGCGCCTCGGTGATGGAGCTCCTGACCCTGCCGATGGAGGACGTGGACGCGCTGATCCTCCAGGTGCGCGACCGCCGCCGGTCGATCTACGAGGGGGCGAAGCCGCTGACCGACCTCGCGCTCGCCGACGCGCTGAGTGAGGCCACGGTCGACCTGCTGCAGCGGACGGCCGCGCGCGAAGACCACCGCCGGCTGGCCGCGGTCGCGGCGCGGTACTTCGCGTCGGATCCCGGCGGGGACCTCGCGTCTCCGTACGGGTTCGACGACGACGTGGAGGTGTTCAACGCGATCGCGGTGCGGCTCGCTCCGGAGCTCGTGCTGACCGACCGGTGACCCGCTGCGGTACGCTCCGGCGGTGTACCAGCTCCGCCCCCCGTCCCCCCCGCTGCGCCCGTGGATCGAGCACTACTGGTTCGTGACCGACGACGACGGTCCGGTGAACCTCCGGGTGGACGCGTTCGTGGACGCCCGCGCGGACCTGGTGTTCAACTTCGGCGCGCCATACACGCGCGAGGTCATCGGCGGCGCCGCGGTCGAGCACTCCGCGAGCAACCTCGACGCCCAGCGGCTGGTCCCGATCCGGATCCATCAGGCGGGCCACGTCCGCACGACGGGGGTCCGGTTCCACCTCGGGGGCCTCGCGCCGTTCACCCGGGTGGCCCTCCGGTCGTTCACCGGCACCACCGCGCCGCCGGCCGCGGTGTTCGGGCCGGGCGCCGCCGCGCTCGAGCCGGCGCTGGGCACAGCCGACATCGACGCCCAGGCCGCGATGCTCGACGCGTTCTTCCTCGAGCGGCTCGACCCGGAGCCGAGCGCCGCGTGGACCCGCGCCCTCACCTGCGCGACCACCCGCAGCGACGCCACCGGGGCGGAGCTGGCCCTCGCCGCCGGGTGCTCGATCCGCCAGGTGGAGCGCCTGTTCGCCCGGCACCTCGGCGTCGCGCCGAAGCAGCTCGCCCGGGTGCTCAGGTTCCAGCGCGCCCTCCGACACCTGATGCACGACCCGGTCGCGGTGTTGTCCGATGTCGCCCACGCCGCCGGGTACTTCGATCACGCCCACTTCATCCGCGACTTCCGCCGGTTCACCGGCGGCGTGCCCCGCGGCTACCGCGGCTACTACCCGACCCCCGGCCCGGCCGACTTCGCCCCGAACGTGGTCGTGTTCGTACAAGACACCAGGTGACCGCGGGCGTAGAACGCACCGCGACGCCCGGTCGGGCGCCGAGGAGTGCACCGTGTCCGACAAGCCTGCAGGCACCGCCGCCGATCCGTGGAAGCTCACCACCCCGCCGGGCACGGCGGAGTACACCATGTACCGGGACGACTCCGTCGACCCCTCCCTGATCGTGTGTCAGGTGGGCAGCACGAAGCTGCTCTACCTGTGGCGGGCGGTGGAGGACCTGCACCAGATGCTGCTGGCCCACGGGGACTGGATGCCGCTCGGCGCCGCGGACGAGCAGAAGCCCGCCGCCGCCGGCACGGTGGAGGCGTGGGGGCGGGCCGAGTCGAACCCGGT
>JBEBJC010000747.1:0-4499 GCA_040080105.1 Myxococcota bacterium | reverse complement strand
GAACGAAACCGCGTGAACGACTCCGACGACCCGACCGACGACTCCGCCGAGGTGGAGTCCGCTCCGACGTTTGCCTCGCTCGGACTGGCCGAGCCCCTGGTCCGCGCGGTGCGCGATCTCGGCTACGTCACCCCTTCGCCGATCCAGATCGCCGCGATCCCGCCGCTGTTGGCCCGGCGCGACCTGCTCGGGAGCGCGCAGACCGGCACCGGCAAGACCGCCGCGTTCGCGCTGCCCATCCTGCACCACTTGGCGGCGTCGCCGAAGAAGGTGCGCCCCGGGCGGATGCGGGTGCTGGTGCTCACGCCGACCCGCGAGCTCGCGATCCAGATCGACGAGAGCTTCCGCCAGTACGGCGCGCACACGAAGGCGCGCACCACGGTGATCTTCGGCGGCGTCGGTCAGCAGCCCCAGGTCGACGCGATGCGCAGCGCGCCCGACGTGTTGACCGCCACCCCGGGTCGGCTGCTGGACCTGCTGCAGCAGGGGCACCTGTCGTTCGATTCGCTCGAAGTGTTCGTGCTCGACGAGGCCGATCGGATGCTGGACATGGGGTTCCTGCCCGATGTCCGGAAGGTGGTGGACCGGCTGCCGGCGACCCGCCACTCCGCGTTCTTCAGCGCGACGATGCCGCCCGAGATCGCGAACCTCGCGAAGTCGATCCTCACCTCCCCGGTGCACGTCGAGGTCGTCCCCGAGTCGACCACGGCCGAGAACGTCAAGCAGCGGGTGATCTTCGTCGATCGGCCGGGGAAGCCCGCGCTGCTGGTCCAGGTGGTGCGCGATCCGCGGGTTCAGCGGACGCTGGTGTTCACCCGGACCAAACACGGCGCGAACCGGGTGGTCGAGCAGCTCGCGAAGAGCTCGGTCAAGGCGGCGGCGATCCACGGGAACAAGTCCCAGGGCGCGCGCCAGCGGGCGCTCGAGGGGTTCCGCACCGGTGAGATCCCGGTGCTGGTCGCCACCGACATCGCCGCGCGGGGGATCGACGTGGAGGGCATCAGCCACGTGATCAACTACGACCTTCCGAACGTCCCCGAGTCGTACGTGCACCGGATCGGCCGGACCGCGCGCGCCGGGGCCTCCGGGCTGGCGATCTCGTTCTGCGATCGCGAAGAGATCGCGTTCCTCAGGGACATCGAGCGGCTGATCGGCTTGCGGATCGAAGTGGCCGGCGACCGGATCGGGCTGCCGCGCGACGTGATCGAGCCTGGCGAGCTGTCGGCGCACCGCCGGGCCGGGGCGCCGGGCGGCGCGGGTCCGAAGCGCGGTGGTGGCGGCGGCGGTGGCGGTGGTGGCCGTCGGCGGCGTCGGCGCTGACCGGAGCCCTCAGCGGAGGAACGCGTCGGCGAGGCCTCCGTCGACCGGGATCACGCACCCGGTGATCGGCGCTCGCCCGCTGGTGAGGAACACCACCACCTGGCCCACGTGGCTGCCGGTGATCTCCGCCTTCAGCAGGTTCCGCCCGCGATAGAACCCCGGGAGGTCCGCTTCGGACATCCCGCGCGCCTTCGCGCGCTCGGGGCCGATCTCGCTCCACAGGCCGGACTTGACCGCCCCCTCGGCGAACACCGCGTCCGGGGCGACCGCGTTGACCCGAACCCCGAGGGGGGCGAGCTCGATCGCCGCCACCCGCGCCAGCTGGTGGGCCGCAGCCTTGCTCGCGCTGTACGCGCCGAACTCCGCCCCCGGCGCGGCGACGTTCTTGGTCGACACCAGGACCACGTCTCCGCCGACCCCCTGACGTTCGAACCCGACGGCCGCGGCGCGGATCGTGCGCATCGCCCCGACGTAGTTCACCTCGGTCGCCCGCCACACGTCGTCGTCCGACAGCGTCGAGATCCGGCCGGCGATCGCGATCCCCGCGTTCACCACCACGAGATCGACCCCGCCGTAGGTGGCGGCGGCGGTGGCGAACGCGCGGTCGACCGAGTCCGTGTCGGTCACGTCCATCGGCACCGGGGTGAGGCGGCGCCCGCCGGCGAGCGTCGCGGCCGCCCGAGCGAGCGCGTCCGGGTCGAGGTCGGTGAGCACCACGTGTGCACCGGCGGCGAGCAGCTGCCGCGCGATCCCCACGCCGATCGCGCCGGCCCCGCCGGTGATCAGCGCCACCCGCCGGGCGAGCGGCGGCGGGGCGCCCTTGCCGAGCTTCTGCTGCTCGAGCGACCAGTACTCCATCTCGAACAGCTGCTCGTCGGGCAGCGGCACGAACGGGCCCGTGCCCGCGGCGCGCCGCACCACCGCGACGGTGTGCTCGGCGATGTCGGCCACCGCGTCGGCCTCGGTCGCGGTCGCCCCCACCGCGAACAGCCCCACGTCGTCCACCCACACCATCCGCGGCAGCGGATCGAGCCGGACGTACCGCTGCGGCGCGTCGCCGGCGCACCGGTCGAAGTACGCCCGGTACTCGGTGGCGTACCGCTCGACCGCCTCGCGCAGGGCCGGGACGAGGGCGTCGTCGTCGGCGGGCGGCCGGAACCGCAGCGGGCGAGGCTTGGTCCGGATCACGTGGTCGGGGGTCAGCGGGCCGGTGCACCAGTCTCCGAGGGCCGGGTCGGCCGCGATCCGGTTCGGGCGGTGCACCACCAGCCACCGCCGGTGCTCCGGATCGACCGCCGCGAGCGCGTGACGGAGGGCGGGGGCGATCCGCTCGGCCCGGGCCGCCGCCGACACCCGGGTCGGTGCGCTCACCGTTCGCGCGCGCTGGTCGAGGTACCTCTCGGCCGCGGTCACCAGCTCCACGTGTCGTCGGTACGCCACCTCGGCGGTGGGGCCGAACGTGAACAAGCCGTGGTGCAACAGCACCATCCCGTGGCAGCCCGGCTCCTCGTCGAACCAATCGGCGGCGACCTTCGCGAGGTCGAACCCTGCCTTCACGTACGGGACGATCGCGACGCGGTCGCCGAGCGCGTCACGCACGTGCTTCGCGCCGTCGCGGCGGTTGGTCAAGCCGAGGATCGCGTCCGCGTGGGAGTGGTCGACGAACGCGTGCGGGAGGAACGCGTGCAATAGCGTCTCGATCGACGGATCGGGCGCGTCGGCGCGGAGCCGGTGCAGGCGCTGCCCTTCGACCATGTCCTCGTCCGACAGCGCCGGCAGGCCGCGCAGGCGGCGCGCCCAACCGAGGTCGACCGGGGTGAAGCCGGCGGGTTCGATCGAGGCGAGGTTCCAGCCCGACCCCTTCACGAACAGCGCCGGGATCTCGTCGCCCAGGAGATCGGTGACCACGTCCTTGACCGAGGTGTTCCCGCCGCCGTGCAGCACCAGATCGGCCTCCGCCCCGATCAGGCGCGAGCTGTAGGTGCGCAGCGCCACCGCCTCACCCGCCGCTCCCCAGCGATCGATCGCGGCGCGGGCGTCCGCGTCGCTCCACCGGTCCTGCATTCGGTTCCCCCGGGTCGGCTGTCGTGCCGAGCAGCCTTATGGTAGCGTCCCCGGAGCATCGAGGCCCCCGAGGGCGGCCGACGGCGAGGATTCTGCATGATTTCGATGTCGCTCGGGTTCCTGTGGTTCGGCTGCTCCGCCGCGCCCACGTTCACGTCGATCGGTTCGGTCACCGTGATGGTGCAGACGCCGGGCGGCACCAGCCGGCGCGAGCTCGAAGGTGACCAGCTGCAGAAGGTGCAGCAGTGCCTGTACCAGACGGTGGAGATCGAGCAGGCCGAGGCCAGCGCCGAGTACCTGCAAGAGCTGATGATGCTCGAGGTCAAAGACCGGCTCGGCGACCGGATGTTCGAGCTGTACACGAAAGAGAACCTGAAGGGGAACCGGAACAAGTACTACCGGAACACCTGCATCCTGAAGCTGATCCGCGAGTCCTAGGCAGGGTCGGGCAGCGGCAGCGTCGGCTCGACCAGGACCAGCGCCGGGATCGGCAACGTCGCCGGCGCGGCGTCGGTCGCGTGGGTGCCGGGGAGCTGCGGCTGGACCACGAGCTCGAGCGGATCGATCGAGACCGTGGCGTCGGACCACGCGCGGGCGGGCTGTTCGTCGGCCTCGCCGTACCACTCGCGCAGCTTCCGATCGAACACCGGGTTGCACAACACCAGGGGCGAGCGGCGCGCGCGGAGCAGGGCGATCGCGTCCGAGATGCGGTAGTTGCGGTGGCGGTGCAGGTACAGCGCGACCACCAGCCCGCTCCGGTTCAACCCGGCGTGGCAGTGCCAGTAGGTGGGCTCGTGCTCGGCGTACGCGTGGATCGCGTCGACGAACGCCTCGAGCCGCTGGCGCGGAGGCAGGGCCGCCTCGTCGGCCACGTCCACCAGCGGCAGCGCGTGCACGATGCGGCGATGGGCGCTCCCTTCGGGGAAGATCCCGCACATGTTCACGACGACCCGGGCTGGAACCTGGTCCCAATGATCCGGGAGGGCGCCGATGAACAGCGGCGCCGGGTCGTCGGAGGCGAGGTGGTAGTCGAGAGGATCGGAGCTCACGTGGAGCGACGATACCAGACGCGGCCCGCGCTCAGTGGATCGCCGCCTGCTCGACCGGGGCGGGCT
>JBEBJC010000746.1:0-4499 GCA_040080105.1 Myxococcota bacterium | reverse complement strand
GCCCAGACCCGCCCGACCGGTGGCGGCGCCGGGGCTGCTCGACGCGGTCCGGGCGGCGGTCCCCACGCGGATCCACAAGCGGCTCGAGGGCGGGAACCCCGCCGACGGGTGGGTGTGGACCGCGGGTTCGGACGGGTGGACCGTCGCGGCGGGCGACGACACGGTGACCGTGAGCACCGCGGGCGCCGTCGGTCCGGAGCACCTCGGGTGCACCTGCCTGCTGTCGCCGAAGTGCCTACACGTGTTGGCCGTCGCTACCGCGATCGCCGACGCCGGCCCCGCCACCGAGGCCGCGCCCGCGCCGGTGGTGGTCGAGGCCCCGATCGCGCTCGAGCCCGTGGTCCCGCTCGACCGAGGTCAGCGGGGCGCTGCGGCGGCGATGGTCCGCGCGGCGACCGCGGTGCTGCTGGCCGGCGCCACCGGCGTCGGGGCCACCGCGCAACAGGACCTGGTGCGGGCCGTCCACAGCGCGAAGGCGGTCGGATTGCACCGCCTGGCGAAGGCCGGCACCCGGGTGAACCGCCAGGTCAAGGACCTGCAGCGGGCGCGGGCGCAGTTCGCGTTGGACGACCTCGTGGACGACCTGCGCGAGCTGCTGCTGGTGGCGCGGGTGCTGAGCGGGGATCGACCGACGGCGGGGTACGTCGGCACCGCGCGCCGGACCTACGATCCGGTGGGCACGTTGCGCCTGTACGGGCTGTGCACCGAGGCGGTGTTGTCGACCACCGGCGTCGGCGGCGTGGTGACCGTGTCGTGTGACGCCACCGGCCGGGTGTGGACGGTGCCGGACGTACGCCCGGACTGGGGGCCGGCGAAGTACGACGCCTCGCCCGGGATCGGCGGGCTCACCTTGTCGCACCGCGCGCTCGGGCGGAGCGGGTTGTTCGCGCAGGACGCCACCGCGAGCGTCGACGGTCGGATCGGGACCGGCGGCGGGGTCAAGGCGGTGCGCTCCGGCCCGTCGAGCTGGGACGATCCGGGCCCGGCGAGCCTGTTCGCCGCCCCGCTCTCCCGGCAGCTCGACCGAGCGTTCGCCGGCGGCGCGGGCGAGCCGTGGCTGTTCGTGTCGGGGCAGGTGATCGGGGCCCACGACGACGCGCTGCTGCTCGCCGCCCCCGATCTCGGGTTCCCGCTCCGGCTCGTCACTGCGTCGGACCACCCCGACCTGCGGTACCGCGACAACCTCCGGCTGCTCGCGCGCGCCCCAGGCCTCCCGCTGCGGGTGATCGGGCGGCTGGCGCCGGGACCGCGCGGGACGGTCGCGCCGATCGCGATCGGGCCGTGGAACCTCACCGACGCCGATCCGGAGCTGCCGAAGCTCGCGCTGCCCAAGGAGTGGGTCGAGCGGTGCAACCTCGGGCTCGATCTGCTGGTCGCGTCGCACGTCGAGCGGATCGGCGCGGCGCTCACCGAGGTCCAGCCGCTCGAGGTCGAGCGGCCCGACCCGCTGGAGGCGATGCGCCGTCGGGTCGCACGGCTCGCGCTCGGTGGGCGTGGGACCTTGCCGGGAGACGCCCGCTCCGCGGTCGAGCGCGAGATGGGGGCCTTGCGCCGCGAGCTGTTGCCGACCGCGGCGGCCACCCTCGGCCAGCTCGCCGACGCGGCAGCAGCCGCGCGGACCGAGGGCGGCGATCGCCTGGTGTCGGCCTGGCTCGCGGCGGCGGTGTTCGACGAGGCGGCGCGGCGGTCGCTGCACCGGGCGAGCTGGCGCTAGGACTGTGGGGCGTAGGCCGCGCAGCGGCGCTACCGAGCCAGCCATCCTTCGAGCATCGCGGGGGTCAGCAGCGCCGGGTGCCCGCGCCACACCACCACCCCGTCGCGGACCACCGCGGCGGCGGGGATCCCGCTCACCACGAACCGCTCGCTCATCGAGCCGCTGGCCTCGAGCCCCACCGGGAAGTCGACCTTGCCCTCGTCGAGGAACTGGGCGAGCCCCTCCTCGGTCACGTCGCGGGTCATCTTGGTCAGCCCGACCACCCGCAGCCCGCGCTCCCGGTACCCGCGCGCCGTCTCGGCCAGCTTCGGCATCTCCCGCTTGCAGTGCGGGCACCACGCCTCGAAGAACACGTACAGCTGGACCGAACCGCCGACCAGCGCCTCGGGTGAGCCCCGGATCCACCGATCCACCTCGAGCGCGGGCGCAGCAGAGCCCACCAGCGCGAGCTCGGACGACATCCGGATCGACGCCTTGCCGGAGCGAGTCGTGGGGTACTTCGACGCGAGCTCGGCGAGGATCGACTTCGCCTCGTCGGGGCGGAGCGCCTCGATCGCGGCCTTGGCGTCCGCCAGTAGCTTCACCGCCGCGGCTTCGTCGTCTGCGGACGGGGGGAGCTCGGTCGTGCGCTCGAGCTCGTCGACCCTCGACTCGAGCGCCGCGATCCGCGCCGCCGAGGCCTCGTCGGCCAGCTCGAGCTCGGTCACCCGCGCCTCTACGCCGCGGATGTCGATCTTCGGCACACAGGCCAACAGCGCGAACCACACCACGGTCACCTCCGGAACACCAGCACATATTGGTACGGCAACAGGTCGAGCGACGCATCGTACGTCCACCCGGCCGCCTCGAGCTCCGACCGGACCCGCTCCGGGGCCAACCGGTGCTCGGGCGGCGGCCCGACCGGGATCTCCACCTCGGTGCGGAAGTCGACCACCACCAGGCGTCCGCCGCGGGCGACGCCGGCCCGCGCGGCCCGGAAGTAGTCCTCCCGGGCGTCGATGTGGTGGTAGGTGTCCACGATCAGCACCAGGTCGGCTTCCTTGCGTTCGAGCCCCGCCGAGCTCGGGTCGGTGAGCCGCGGGCGCACCCCCGGGGTCTGCTCGGTCGCGGCCCGCTCGGTCAGGTGCGCGATCAGGTTCGGCTCGATGTCGATCGCCAGCACCACCCCGTCAGGCCCGACCGCCCGCGCGAGGTGCGGCTCGAAGTACCCCGTGCCCGCGCCGAGGTCGGCCACGGTCGACCCGGGGGTGATCTCGAGCGCCGCGACCAGCTCCGCCGGCTTCTGCCACGCGTCGCGCGCCGGATCGTCGAACACCGCCGCCCACTTCGCGGCGTCGTCGAACCGGTGCTGCACGGTCGCGTGGTCGTGCTCGGGCTCGTGTGCCCCCGCCGTCGCTGCCCACATCCACGGGATCATCGGCTGCGCTCCTCCGCCTCGATCGATCGACACACGTCGGCGCCCAGCGCGGCCGAAGCGAGCCCGTTGTCGAGTAGCACCGGCGCCGGGCCGTCGTCGAACAACACGTCGATCGTGACCTTACACGGGTCGGCCGACGCCTGGGTCACCCGCACCTTCAGGGTGTTCTCGTCGGCTTGTTGGGGGCGGAGGTACGCCAGATCGAGCTCGACCCACCGCTCGCCGTCCTCGGCGCGCCCGTTCGACCAGCTCGCGACCTTCACCCCGCGGTACACCGCCTGGGGGTGCCCGAGCGACACGAGATCCGGCGCGTGTGCGTCGATGATCTCCTTCGACACCGGGGGCCCCCCCAGACACCCCACGACCCACGTGAACCACATCGGCCCCTCCGTTCGTCCTCCGGTAACGCTCAGCGGGCCTCGAACCATCCGCGCTCGACCGGCGCGCCGTCGACCACCAGCGGACGCCCGCGGGCCCACACCCGGCGGACCGACCAGCCGGCGTCGACCGCGACCAGATCCGCGTCGGCCCCGGCGACGAGCTCGCCCTTCCCCGCGAACCGGAACAGCCGGGCCGGGTTGCGGGTCACGGCGGCCAGGGCGAGCTCCGGAGCGACGCCGGCCGCGATCGCCCGCCGCACGGTGTCGAGCAGACCGCCCGCGTCGCCCACCCCCATGTGCAGCAGCCGCCCGTCGGCGTCGAACTCGGGCAGGCACCCGCCGGCGTCGGAGCTCACGGTGAGGTGCTCCGGGTCGAGCCCGGCCCGCAGGTACCCGGCCACCGCGTCCCACGCGGCCACCGTGCCGTCACCCTCCGCGTACGGGAACGCGCTCACGTCGACCCACAGCCCACTGGCCGCCGCGTCGAGCGCCTCCTGCCACAGCGCGGGGTTGCGGTTGCAGTGGGTGGGGTGGAACGTGCGCGCCGGCAGCTCGGTCTCGCGCACCGCCCGCCGCACCATCGACAGCCCGCGCGGCCCGTCGCCCAGGTGCAGGTGCACGAGCCCGGCCTTGCCGGTCATCATCCCCGCGACGTGTGCGTCGGCGGCGATCCGCACCAGCTCGTCGAACGTGGGCTGGGAGCTCCGGTGATCGGACAGGGCGAGCTCCCCCACCGCCACCATCCGGTCGACGTGGACCAGGTCGCCGCGCACCGAGCCCGTGAGCGTGGGCGGAGGCACGTCGTAGCCGCCGGTGTAGCACAGCGCGGTGAGGCCAAAGTGCTCGAGGCCGCGCGCGCACGCCAGCAGGTCATGCAGCGTGCGGGTGGTGGTGTCGGTGCCGAGCAGCCCCACCGCGGTGGTGACCCCCGCGCGCGACAACGCGGTGAGCGCGACCGGAGGCACCCGGGTGTGCGCCCCTCCCTCCC
>JBEBJC010000745.1:0-4501 GCA_040080105.1 Myxococcota bacterium | reverse complement strand
GGGCGGGGTGGCGGCGGGTGTAGTCGGGCCTCGAGCGCCTCGCCGACCGACCCCGAACCCGAGCGCCGGTCGGGCCTGGGTGCGGATCGCCGGCACGACACTTGCCAAGGACGGACGGACGGAGGATGATGACGGAGGTGCACATTGTCCTGCCGAAGCTCCATCCAGCCGCTCTTGTCGATGCTGTTGTCCGCCAACTCCACCACGGCTCTTGCCATCCCCGCCGGTCCGTACCGACCGACGGCTGGATTGACGGGGGCGCGCGTCACGCTGATCGAGCTGCGGGGGCTGGACGGCCTGATGCTGGTCGCGCCGGGGATCGAGCTCACGAACGACCCGCGGAGCCCGGGAGGCGCCACGCAGATCAAGGTCTCGGGAGGCGACGTGAACGGCTACGCGAACGGCAATGGGGTGTTCGACGCAGACACCGCCGGGGTGACCTCCATCAACGCCGGCCCGAAGGCGTTGTTTCGTCCGGTGTGGCTGGTGAAGCTTTCGAGCGGATCGACCCGAGGGTTCGTGTGGGCGTTCGGCTCGATCGAACTGTTCTCGAACCAGAGCTGAAGTCGTGACCGACGAACAGCACGTGTGGGCGGGGTACGTCCCGATTCGCCACTGGATCGCCGGTTCGACCGGCAGAGGAGCCATCCCCCCGGACCACGGGGCCACCCAGAAGAGCAGCCCGAAACCGGACGATCAGGGCGGTCCTACGTCGGCCGAGGCCGAGGCCGAGGCCGACGCCGAGAACGACGCGACCGGGGCCGGTCCGGGTCCGTTCGTCACCGACCACTGCGGGGCCCACCTCGACTGTGGGCCCGCCCCGACGTCCTCGGGCGCAGGGCCGCTCGACGAGCCGTCGCTGTCGTCGCTGGAGCTCACGGGCGGGGGATGGTCGGAGTGCGAGGAGGATCTGCTGGCGGCGGCGTGGGGCTACTTGCAGCAGCACGTGGACCTCGTCGCGTGGGCGCTGTGCAACGCTCGCGCCGACGACGGGGTCACGGAATGCGTGCTCGACTACCTCACGAACCAGCACCGCGGGACGCTCGGGGTGCGGCGGGCAGGCGCGACGCCCGGCTGCGTGGGCGCGAAGATGAGCGGCCTCAACGCCTTCAACCGGATCACGATCTGCGCCGAAGGGGAGTTCTGGTCCACCGCGGTCGATCTGTTCTGCGGGGGCGCGGTGAACGTGGCCGAGCAGGAGTGCGCGGCGCTGGCGGTCGCCGCGTCGTTCCTGCACGAGCTCGGGCACGTGTGCGGATCGGGTCGGCACCACCTGAGCGACACGGCTGCGACGCAGTTCGAGTACTGCGATGTCTCGTACCTGCTCGGCGGGTACTTCGCGGTGGAGGCGTTCGCCCAGAACGTCGGCGCCGCGGGGTCACCGTGCTGCGGGGACTACCCTGGGCTCACGCCCGGGGCCGGCTCGCTCCCCGGGTTCGTGGGGGGCTGCACGATCGACGACGACGCGATGCCGTACGGCGGGCCCGGAGGCATGGTGGGGCAGCCCGGCAACGACCCCGGCGACTGCATCGACTGTTACTGGTTCCCGGTGCCGCCGATCACGATCGTCTCGCACGAGCTCCCCGGTGACGACGTCGACGACACGACGGTGATCCTCGACGGCGCGGTGATCCGGTGATCGCCGCGGGGTGGGGGAGTGCCGCCTGGGCGGCTCCGGGAGTCCAGGTGTTCGCCACCGTGCAGGTGGGCGTGTCGGTGCCGCGAGAGGGCCGCGCTCTCGCGCTCGTGGGCATTCAGCTGGCGCCGAGCTGGATTTCGCCGCACACCGGGGGCGCGACGTTCGGTCCGGTGGTGCAGGTGCACCTCGACACCCACGGCACCTGGATGGCCGGGGGAGGGTTCCACCTCGGCTACGCCAGGACGTACGGTGAGGACGACTGCGCAGGGTACTATCCGTTGCCGCAGGTGGAGGCGCTGGCGCTCGTCGAGATCCAATCGCGCGGGAACGTAGGATGGTTGGTCGGGGGGCAGCTCGTCACGCTGCCCCTGGATCGGCCGTTCGTCGTCGACGTGGCGCTCGTAGAGGTCGGCCCGATCCGGGGCGAGGTCGAGCCCGCCGAGCGGTACAGCGTCGGCGCCGGTGTGCCGTTCGTGGCGACCTGCATCATCGAGGAGAGTCGGTGATCGCCGCGGGGTGGGGGAGTGCTGCCTGGGCGGCTCCCGGGTCCAGGTGTTCACACCGTCCAGGTGGGCGTGTCGGTGCCGCGACACGGCAAGAAGGCCGTCTCGGTCGGACTCGCCGCGTACTCGAGCTGGGTCTCGTCCCCCGCCAGCGGGCTGACCGCAGGATGTACTTCCCGCAACCTCAAGTGGAGGCGGTAGGAAGGGTCGAGCTCCAGCGAGGAGCGATCGCCTGGGTGGCCGGGGGGCGGCTCGTGACGCCCCCGCTCGAGCAGTGGTTCGTCGTCGACGCGGCGATCGTGGAGGTCGGCCCGCTCCGTGGCGACGTGATCCCCGCCGAGCGGTACAGCGTCGGCGCGGGTGTGCCGTTCGTGCCGACCTGCATCGTGGACTAACCCGAGCGCCCGAGGAACTCCGGCATCGTCGCGTGGCCGTCGGCGCTGATCCCGTCGCGGCGGACCACCTGCAGCGCCGTTCGCGCGAGGATCTTCAGGTCGAGCGCGAGGCTCCACCGCTCGACGTACCACACGTCGTGCTCGAACTTCTCCTCCCACGACAGCGCGTTCCGCCCGTTGACCTGCGCCCACCCGGTGAGCCCCGGCAGCACCTCGTGCCGCCGCCGCTGGCGCGTGTCGTACCGCGGCAGGTACCGCACCAGCAGCGGCCGCGGCCCCACGAGCGACATGTCGCCCCGCAGCACGTTCCACAGCTGCGGCAGCTCGTCGACGCTCGACGCGCGCAGCGCCGCCCCGACCCGGGTGATCCGCAGGTGGTCGCCCTCCGGGGTCGACTCCGCCGGCGCCGCCGACATCGTGCGGAACTTCACCACCCGGAACGTGCGGTCGCCGCGCCCCACCCGGTCCTGCCGGAACAGGATCGGGCGACCCATCGTGGCCCACACCGCGGCGGCGGCGCCGGCCATCACCGGCGCGGTCGCTGCCAACAGCCCGGTCGCGACGGTCACGTCGAGCGCCCGCTTCGCCAGGAGCCTCCACCCGCGCTGACTCATCGCCGCCTCCTCCTCCCCGCGACCGCGGCGAGGACCAGCGCCCACCCGCCGGTGGCGTCGTTCGCGCCGCACCCGCAGCCCTGGTGGGTATACACCCGACCGTCGGGCGGCGGCGACCCACACCGGTCGCTCGGCTCCGGGTCGAGGGCGTCGGGGGCGCCGTCACAGTCCGCGTCGGCCCACCCTTCGTCCTGGTCGCGCGCGCCGTCTCCGTCGCTGTCCTCGTCGAGGTGGTTCGGGGTCCCGTCGGCGTCGAGGTCCCAGCTGCCTTCGTCGGCGGTCTGGATCCCGTCGCCGTCGTCGTCGGGGTCGAGCACGTCCGGGGTCCCGTCGCCGTCGGTGTCGGTGGGGGCAGAGGGGTCGCCCACCTCGGTGGGGTCGTCGACCGTGTCGTCGTCGGAGTCGAAGTCCCACGGGTCCGAGCCGATCGCGTCCTCTTGTGCGTTGGACAGCCCGTCGCCGTCGGGATCGGCGAGCGGCCCGTCCACGTCCACCGCGTCGAGGTAGTCCGGCAGCCCGTCGCCGTCGAGATCGTCGTCGGTCGGGTCCCCGTCGAGGTCGCGGTCTTCGTCGACCGTGTCGACGCCGTCGTCGTCGTCGTCGGGGTCGAGGTAGTCGGCCGTCCCGTCGCCGTCGGTGTCGAGGCCGAGCTCGCCCGCGGTCGGCACCTGGTCGCCGTCGTCGTCGGGGTCGAGCGGGTCGATCAGCAGGTCGCCGTCGGTGTTGGCGGGGTTCGCGATCGAGACCGCCTCGGTCAGGTCGTCGACCCCGTCGCCGTCGGTGTCGGCGTCGAACGGGTCGGTCCCGAGGGAGGTCTCGTCGCACACCTGCAGCCCGTCGCCGTCCTGGTCGAGCTCGCAGCTCGACTCGCAGTCGAGGTAGTTCGGGAACCCGTCGGCGTCGTCGTCGACCTCGGTCTCGAGCAGGTCGTACACCCCATCGCCGTCGGAGTCGTCGTCGTGGTAGTTCGGCGCGCCGTCGAGCGGGTTGGTGCAGCCGCCGCCCATCTCGCCTTCACCGGTGCCCTCGCTCGAGGTGAGGATCCCGTCGGCGTCGTCGTCCGGATCGGCCAGGTCGTGGTCGCCGTCGGCGTCCCAGTCGCCGAACCCGAGCTCGGTCGGGTCGTCGAGCCCGTCGCCGTCGGTGTCCACCGCGCAGTCCGACCCCCCGACCGGACCCTCGACCTGCCACGGCAGCCCGTCCCCGTCTTCGTCGTCGGTGGGGCCGCCAGCGCCGTCGCAGTCGGCGTCGACCCCGTCGCCGCAGGTCTCGGGGGCGCCGGGGTAGGTTCCGGGCTCGGTGTCGTCGCAGTCATCGGTCGAGCCCGACTCCCCTGGATCGGAGCAGTCG
>JBEBJC010000744.1:0-4507 GCA_040080105.1 Myxococcota bacterium | reverse complement strand
GGGCACCACAGGGGGCACGGGCACCTCCGCGGGCACCGCCGCCGGGGCGGGCACCTCCGCGGGCGCCGGCTGCTGCGCGCTCGCCGCGAGCCACCAGCCCGCGAACATCATGGCTGTCCTTCCCCGCCGGGGGCCGGAGGCTCCTCGCCTCCCTCCTCGGCCGGCGGCTCGACCAGCAGGTGCTCCTCGTCCGAGTCCGGGCGCTCGGACCGCGGCCCCACCCCCGGCATCAAGCTGCCGGGGTCGGTGCCGGTGCCCACCGGGCGCGACTCGACCTTCACCGACTGCAGCACCGTGTCGTCGACGGTGACGGTGTAGCCACTGCGCGCCTTCTCGATGTAGGTGTCGGTCATCTGCTGGAACTTGTCGTTCTTCAGCCGCCGCAGCACGCTGCCCTTCATCTGCTCGAACGTGCGCTCGACCGCCTCGCGCTTCGCCGGCACCAGCAGCAGGTTCACCCCTTCACCGGCGACGAACGGCTCCGACACCTGGTTCAGCGCGAGGGTGAACGCCTTCTCGATCACCTCGGCCGGCACCCCGGCCTTCCCGTCCTTCGCCACGTAGCCGAGGTCGCCGCCGCGCCGCTTGTACGGGTCGTCGCTGTACTGCTCGGCGAGGTCCTTGAACACCGTGGGGTCCTTCTTGATCCGCGCCGCGAGATCCTTCGCGAGGGTCATCGCGTCTCCCTCGGTCCGGTTCGACTCCCCGCCGAACCGGAGGAAGATCCGCTTGATCTGGATCTTCTCCGGGACCGTGAACTCTTCCTTGTGCGACTCGTAGTAGCTCTGGAGCTCCTCCGGCGAGATCTGGGCGGCGCGCACGTCGTCGTACACCTCCTCCCGCAACAGCAGGTTCACCATGATCTTGCGGACCTTCGGGTCGCGGTACAGCCCCTTCGCCGCGGCCTCCTGGAACAGGATCTCCTCGGTGACCAGCTTGTCGAGGACGTCCTTGCGCTCGTCGAGGGTGAGCTCGGGCCCGGCGGGCGCCGTGCGGGACGCGGCCTCGGCGAACATGTCCTCGGTGATGGCGCCCTCGCCGACCTTCGCGACCACTCGACCGGCCGGAGCGATGGGCGCCGGACCGCCACCTGGCGGTTGAACCGTGGCGGGGGTCCCCGAGCAGCCGAGCAGCGCCAACACGATCGACATCGACCCTCCGTCGCAGAGGGAGCGCGGTATCCCGTGAGGGGCGTCGGTGCCACGGGCAGCGGACGCCTGGGCCTTCCTGCCGCACGCGTCACCGAACCCTCACCGAACCCTCACCGAACGGGTTCGCCGAGGGTCACGGTGACGGTGGCCCCCTCGCGGCGGATCTCGACCGCGCCGCGCACGAACCGGGGCCGGCGCCGGGCCAAGCGGGCGGGGAACGGCTCGCGCTCGAGCTCACACAGCTCGCGGCACGCGCGCACGAACGCGGCCTGCGCGTCGGCCTCCGACGCCGCGGTCCAGCAGCGCCCGCCCGCGGGGGTGGGCGCGCCGCGGATCAGGATCTCGACCAGCGACGGGGTGGTCGGCATCGGCGCCGCCACCGCCGCCGGTCGCTCCCACACCGGCTCGAACCCGAGCCCGCGCAGCCAGGTCTCGGCCCACCGCGCCAACGCGTCCTCGCGGTACCCGGTCCAGCGGGCGCGCTCCACCGGCCAGCCGTCGAGCACGGCGTCGAACCGCCGGAACGCGTTGCGGCCGCCGAGCGCGGCGTCGAGCTGGCGGGCCAGGTCGTCGTCCTCCACCGAGTCGACGAACTCCGCCATCAGCCGGTACTCGCGGGTGTACAGCGGGACCTTCGCGTAGCGGTCGGGGTCGTCGTCGATCCGCTGCTCGAGGGCGTCGTTCGACCGGCCGACCACGGCGGCGTCGAACACGCGCATCAGCTCGCCGCGCTCGAGGTCGAGGTACGTGCCCACCAACCCTTCGTCGCGGGCGGTGAGCGCGGTCAACAGGGAACGGGCGTCGAGCGGGAGGGGCCGGCGGTCCATCGAACAAGCTCTTACCGCGGCCGAGGCTCACCCGCCCCACAAGGTGCGGCAGTCTTCGAGCACGTGGTCGGGGTGGGTGCCCACGTCGACCGACTCGCGGTACTCGAGCGCCACGTTCCCGAGCGGGTCGAGCAGCACGGTGATCCGGTCGGGTGCGCCGTCCGACCCGTCGGTCGAGGCGCCGTAGTACAGCGCGAGCTCACGGGCCTGGTCGGTCCACAGCTCGAACTCGAACCCCTCGTCCTCCCGCCACGCCTGGTTGTCGGCCGGGGAGTCGAACGACACCCCCACGATCGCCACCCCGAGCGCGGAGAACTCGTCCTGCAGGTCGCGGTACCCGCAACCCTCCACGGTTCAACCGCTGGTGGCGGCCGCCGGGTAGAACCACATCGCGGTCGCGTACCCGAGCAGGTCCTCGCGCTCGCGCGCCCCACCTTCGGACGCGATCACCTCGGAGAACTCTGGGGCCGGCAGCGACTGTCCGGGGCGGGCCCCCCACAGGTCGTCGGCTCCAGGGCTCGCACACGCAGCCAGCCACCCGAACATCACGCCTCCCTACTCGCTCGGCCTCGGTCCGCGGCGGCCTCCCGAGCCCGCGAGCTTACCACCAAGCCCGGCAGGTAGTCGTCGGGCGGGGTCAGCCCACACAGCTCGAGCACGGTGGCGCCGACCTGGGCGAGGCCCCCGTCCGGGCCGCGCAGGCCGAGCTCGCCGCGCGGGTCGCACACCACGAACGGCACCGGGTTCAGCGTGTGGCTCGGGCGAGGCACCGGCACCCCGGCCGGGTCGCGCGCAGGCGCGCCGGACTTCCGGTCGCGCATCCACATCTCGTCGGCGTTGCCGTGGTCGGCGGTGACCAGCAGCACGCCGTCCGCGGCGCGCACCGCCTCCCACAGCCGGGCGAGCTGCAGGTCGACCGCCTCGACCGCCACCCGGGTCGCCTCGAGCACCCCGGTGTGGCCGACCATGTCGCCGTTCGCGAGGTTCAGCCGCACGTGGTGGTACAGCCCGCTGCCGATCGCCGCCACCGCCGCGTCGGTGATCTCGGCCGCCTTCATCCACGGCCGCTGGTCATACGGCAGCGTGTCCGACGGCACCTCCACGAAGGTCTCGAGCGCCTCGTCGAACTTGCCGGACCGGTTGCCGTTGAAGAAGTAGGTCACGTGGCCGAACTTCTGCGTCTCGCTCACCGCGAACGTCGCGCGCCCCGCGGCGGCGAGGTGCTCGCCCACCGTGCCGGAGATCGCGGGCGGGTCGACCAGGAACCGCCGCGGCAGGTGGGTGTCGCCGTCGTACTGCATCATCCCGGCAAACGTCACCCGCGGCCGGTCGCCGCGGTCGAACGCGCGCAACCCGTCGTCGTCGAACGCGCGCGAGATCTCGATCGCCCGGTCCCCGCGGAAGTTGAACAGCACCACCGCGTCACCGTCGTCGATCGTGGGCGGCCGTCCGTCGATCGGGATCACGAACGGGGGCAACCACTGGTCGTCGACCTTCGGATCCTCGGCGTACAGCGTCTCGATCGCAACCCGCGCGGACGGGAACGGGCGCCCTTCTCCGCGGACGTGGGTGGCCCACCCGCGCGCGACCATCGACCAGTCCGCCTCGTACCGGTCCATGGTGATCGCCATCCGTCCGCCGCCGGTGGCGATCCGGAAGTCGCGTCCGGCGGCGCGGTGCGCGGCGAGCCGCTCCTCGAGCGCGTCGACGTACCCGAGCGCGGTGCGGCCGCCGACGTCTCGCCCGTCGGTGAGCGCGTGCACCCGCAGCCGGGGGACCCCGTCGACCGCGGCCCGCTCGATCAGCGCGTACAGGTGCGCCACGTGGGAGTGGACGTTGCCGTCCGACAACAGGCCGAGCAGGTGCAGGGTGGGGCACCGGGCGACCTCGGCCCACGCGGAGGTGCGCCAGATCGCGCCCGAGGCGATCGCGAGGTCGACCAGCCGCGCGCCCTGGTCGAACACCCGGCCGCAGCCCATCGCGTTGTGTCCGACCTCGCTGTTGCCCATGTCGTCGTCGGACGGGAGCCCGACCGCGGTCCCGTGGGCCTTCAGCCGCATCCACGGGCAGGTGGCCCTCAGGGCGTCGAGGTTCGGCGTGCGGGCGGTCGCGACCGCGTCGTCGGGCTCGCCGCGCCCGATCCCCACCCCGTCGAGGATGCACAACACCACCGGCCCGGGGCGAGGGCGGAGCTCGGCGTGGGGACGGAGCGGCATCGGACCTCCGCCGGCCCGATATCCCGTCATCGGGCCGCGATCAGCAGCCCGAGATCGACCGCGACGGCGCGATCGAGGCCAGGGGTGATCACCGCGCCGCCCCCGAGCCGCGGGGCGAGCCACACCCGCCCGAACCGCCGGCCGGCGACGAGCTCGGCGGTGAGCGGCAGCCGGGCTCCGGACAGCGCGAACGCGGACGCCGACACCGCGCGCGCGGCGAACGCGGCCTGGTCTCCCCCGGTCGCGACCCCGACCCACGGGGTCACGCCCAGGGCCAGCGTCGGCCCGTACGGCGCGAGCACCACCCCCACCG
>JBEBJC010000743.1:0-4511 GCA_040080105.1 Myxococcota bacterium | reverse complement strand
ATCGGCGCGGGCGGGGCCGGGCGGGGCCACAGGTACACCGCCGCCCCGGTCGCGGCGACCAGCAGCACGCTCGACACCGCCAGCAGGCCCACCGCGCCCGCGAGCACGAACGCCCACGGGTTCGTGGTGGCGGGCCGCGGCTGGTGGCGGGTGCCGATCGCCGACAGCGCGGTGAGATCGAACCCCGACACCCAGTCCTTCGGGCCGTCGGGGAACAGCGCCGCCACCCGCTCGGCGACGGCTTCGTCGGTCATCGGCCCGCCGTTGGCCTCGAGCCACTCGTCGAGCGCGTCCGCGAGCTCGTTGCCGTTCGCGAACCGCCGGGTCGGGTCGAGCTCGAGGCACCGCAGCACGATCCCCTCGAGGGTCGGATCGACCTCGGTGCGCCGGGTCGAGGGGGGGACCAGCGCGCCGCGCAGCCGATCGGGCACCTCGTCCACCCCGCTCCAGGGCTGCTCGCCGGTGCACAGCGCGTACAGGACGATCCCGAGGGAGTACAGGTCGGACCGGTGCGTGATCTCGTCCCGCATCAGCACTTCGGGCGCCATGTACCGGAGCTTGCCCTTCAACACCCCCGCCCGGGTGTGGGTCTCCCGGTCCTCGAAGGTGGAGACCCCGAAGTCGATCAGCTTCGACGGCCCGCGCTTCGATACGAGCACGTTCGACGGGGACACGTCGCGGTGCACCACGTGCAGCGTCCGGCCGTCGTCGTCGACCGCGTGGTACGCGTAGTGCAGCGCCCGGGCGATGTCGGACACGATCCGGCAGCCGAGGCGCAGGTCGAACAGGCGCACCAGCTTCTGCCGCCGGAACAGGTGGAACAGGCTCGGCCCCTCGACGTACTCCTGCACCAGGTACGGCACCTCGAGGATCTCGCCGAACTCGAGCACCCGGGGGATGTTCGGGTGCTCGAGCTTCGACCCGATGCGGGCCTCGTCGGCGAACATCACCAGGCTCTCTCGGTCGCGGCACTCGGCCTTCAGGGTCTTGATCACGACCTGCTTGGTGAAGCCCTTCGCCCCGTGCAGCCGGCACAGCCAGGTCTCGGCCATCCCGCCCTCACCGAGCTTCCCCTCGACGTGGTACCGCCCGATGCGCATCTGGGTCGTGTGCGTGGGCTCCGCCAACACCTGCTCCCGCCGATCCGCCACTGGAACGGCACGAGCAGCAGTATGCGCCTCACGTTCGTCACCTCCGATGACACGGCGATGACAACCGTTACCCAGTGGTGTGCGCCGCCCCGTCCGGGGGCAGGGCCAGCTCGGTGTAGCCGCCGGCCAGGCTCCGGCGGACCACGCGACCGTCGATCCCGGCTCGCCGGAGATCGCCGCGCACCCGGTGCACCAGCTGGTTCACGTCGAGCCGCGTCCGGTCACCGCTCCGGGGCCACACCTCGACGATCAGTCGCTCGTCGGGCAGGCCGTGGGGCCAGGCCGCGCACAGGGCGTGCATCAGCCGGCCACGCAGCGCGGTCAGCGGGACCACCGCGGGCTCGTCCCGACCGACCCACGCCAGCAGCTCCGCCCCCCGCCCGCGCGGCCGCAGCTCTAGCCGGTGCGGCAGGGCCAGCTCCCCGGGCTGGGGCTCGGTCGCCGCGGGGGGGCCGTCGAGCAGCTCGAACCGACGCCCGCCGATCTCGAGCGTCTCCCCGACACCGACGAAGTGTCGGTGGGCCGCGGAGCCGCCTCCGGTCACGACCACCTCCACCCCGGCGGCGTGGGGGAACACCGAGACGCTGTGGGCCGTGGACGGGCCGGGCACGGAGAGCACGACCGCGGCGTCGATCCGAACGGCGACGCCGTCGTCCGACCGCAACCAGCGCGGACTGGGGGGTTCCATCTCGCCCAGCTTCGTCCCGGCAGGTGACGCGCCGGCGGCGGGCGGGTGGCGCGCCCGCGAACTCCCGGTGACGCCGGCCCGCCCTCGCCGGGGCCGCTCTCAGGGGTACAGCGTCAGCCGCTCCGTCCGGTGGAACGTGATGCCGAAGGTCGGCCCGGTCGACCAGATCCGCGCCTCGAACACGACCTCGTCGTCCGCGTCGAGCTCGATCACCGCTCCGTACGGTCCCGCGTCGGTGGCGACCGCGCCCGGCGACCAGATCACGTGACCGTTCGGTAGGACATCCACGTCCGACACGATCTCGGAGTACATCGTCGCCCCGCGCGACTCGCCGTACTCCCACACCTGCTGCACCGTCATCGCCACGTCGTCGACGTGGAACCGCACCGCCCGGCTGTACGGCCCTGCTCCCTGGAAGTTCCGGTCGACCCCGTTGTCGAAGATCGCGATGTCTCCGCCGCCGACCACCTGCACGGCGTGCTGGGTCCAGTTCCAGTCGAAGTCGGGGTGCGCGGATTGGCCGCGCAACACGGCAGGATCGGTGATCGGCTCGCCGGCGGCGTCGAGCGGCTGCAGCAGCTTGGTGCTGAGGTCCGTCCCGTCCCCAGCGGTGTCCCAGTCGACGTGCGGCGCGAGGATCCACACCACCTCGTTGTCGCGGGTCAGCTTCACCACACCTTGGGTCCTGCCGGAGATCACGATCGTGTCGTCGACCGGGTCCTCCTGCACCGCGTTGACGTGGGCCCAGTCGTACAGCTGCCCGGACCAGGTGTCGCGGGTCGGATCCAGCGACTGTCGCAGATCCCAGGTGTTCAGGATTTCCTTGGTCGTCCGGTCGATCTCCAGCACCTGGTCCTCGACCGTGTCCGCGCCGCGGAGGCTCCCGGTGACCAGGAAGTTGCCGTTGGCGAGCTCCTGCACGTTGTGGTGGAAGTCGTACGGGTCGATCGGCCAGGTGTCGATCACCCTCCCGAGCATGTCGACCTCGTAGATGGCCGCGGTGCTGCTGTCGCCGAAGTACAGGTTGCCGTTCGCGAGCCGCTCCATGCCAACGTCGTAGAACAGCCCGGACAGCTGCGGATGTCCGACGAACGACAACGTCCACCGCACGTCGCCGAACGCGTCGAACATCATCGGCCGCTGGGGGTTGGCGCCGTGCCCGTACCCGCGGCCGAACGCGCTCACCAGGGTGAACCCGGGGGTCATCTGGTCGAAGTCCGCGACGGACACCTCGATGTCGTCGTGGACGGCTTCGGACAGCGGCGGGGTGGTCACCGAGAAGGTCTGCTCGTGCACCACGCCCCCCGTCGCGTCGCGCACCACGACCTCCACCTGCTGCGTGCGGTCCGGGTACAACCCCAGGACCGGCACCACGTGGTCGGTCGCCGCGGTCGGGGTCACGTAGGTCACGTCGGACGCGGCACCGTGGTCGCCGGGCACCCGGAGCTCCACCGTCACCGGGACCTGGGCGGTGGCGGTCAGCTCACCAGCCAGCGGCGAGTACCCCGAAGGATCGTGCACGAACGCGAGGGACACGCCGGCGTCGACTCCGGTCGTGGCGGTGTCGCCGGTGGGTCCCGTGGGTCCGGTGGGCGCGGGTGAGTCGGCCGTGGGCTCGCCCGGCCCGTCGGACCGCTCGGGCTCGGGTGAACAACCGATCAACGACCAGGCCAGCGCGGCGCTGAACTTCACGAGTCACCCCATGGACGGCAGTGAACGGTCGCGTATCCTCTGCGTCGGGCTCGAGGTGTCAATTCCCCCTCACCCCGGCCCTCTCCCCCGATGCGGGGGAGAGGGGGATCGGCCGAGACAATTCCCGGCTCTTACCGGCCCCCTCTCCCCTCTGGGGAGAGGGTTGGGTGAGGGGCCTGGGGAATTCCCCGGTCGGCGGGCCCTCAGCACGGATCGTTCGGCGCGCCCGGGGTGCCGAGGTCGCCGTCGCCGTATGGGCTCTGGCCGATACACCACGACTGGGCGTCGTCGTTCCGGATCGGATCGAGCGCCGAGGGATCGTGGGACAGCGACGCGCCTTCGGTCAGGCCCCAGGTCACGGCCTCGTACACGACCACGTCGATCGGGACCGCGCCGCGGCTGATCGACACCGTGTCACCCTCGTTGCCGAGCTTGAACGCCTCCACGTCGTACGACCGATCGACGGAGACCCCGCCGTTGGCCGAGGCGTCGTCGGACGGTCCGAACACGAGCCGCCCGCCGACCGGCAACACGAGGGATCCCTCCACCGTGAACCCGTCGCCGTCGTCGTCGGCGAACGTGAGGCCCACGAGGTCGAGCGCGCGCGAGGCGAGCGAGGTGACCTCGACGAATTCCCCGAAGTCGCCGTCCACCGCGTTCGGGTCGGGCATGATCTCGGAGACCACGAGCTCGCCCGGCTCGACCGCGGTGGCGACGACGACGGACCCCGAGTCGACCGACGGCGTTCCGCCGCTGTCGGAGTCGAACACGGGCGCGTCGGTGCGGCTGCAGGCCACCCACGACAGCGTCATCCACCCTGCGCTCACGAACCCTGCGCTCACGAACCCTCCGAGACCGAGGCGCGCAACGCGCCGTCGACGTGTACGAACCAGGTGGTCCCGACGGTGAGCGGGGCGGACCCGTTCACCGGGGCGAGGGCGCCGGCGTCGAGGTGCGACACCCCGGCGAGCGCCACCACC
>JBEBJC010000742.1:0-4512 GCA_040080105.1 Myxococcota bacterium | reverse complement strand
GGGTGGAGGAGGCCGGAGGTGGATCGGCGGGCGCGGGTTCGGGCGATCGGCAGGCGAACAACCACCACATGGGGACCTCCGTCGGCCCTGCCTAACCGGACCGCCGACGATCACGCAGCACCTCGTACGGCGCCAGCGCGACGATCCCCGCCACCGCCGCCGCGAGCGCCGGGTCCGCGGTGACGAACGCGTCCGCCTGGAGCTGCGCGACCGCGACGTACTCCGCCCTGGCCGTGTCGTGCCAGCCGAGCTCGGTGGCGATCCGCCACGCGACCGACCGCGAGGCCCGGTCGCCCAGCAGCCGCACCGGCTGGCTCGCCAAACGCTCGAGCAGCGCTCGCCCCTCGCGTTCGGACAGTGTCCCCGCACGGACCTCGCCGTACAGCAGCGCCATCGCGTCGGAGCGCAGGAGGTTGGGCGCGACGAGCCGGATCCCTTCGGGGACCGCGACGTCGTCGCGCAACAGGCGGAGGGCGGTCGGAGCGTCGATCGCGTAGCGCGGCATGCCCCAGTGTCGGCCGGAGGGACGCGCAGGTCCAGCCGGATCGCCGCCGAGGCGGGCTTGGGGAGGGGCCGCTGCCCGTTGGTGTGTCAGAGCACGTCGACGCAGATCGCGCGCGCCGTGCCGACCGCCGTGCCGATGTCGGTGTTCTTGAACCCGCACTCCCACGAGGCCGCGTCCTTGGTGCCGGTCTGTTGGGCGCCGCGCATCGACGTGAGGCGCACCTGGCGGACCTCCGCGGTGCAGTCGCCCGACAACAACACGTCGTCCTCGTCCGCGCACAGCGCGGTGACGAAGCCCACCGCGTTCGCCGCGAACGTCGCGTCGGCCGTGGCCACGTACACGTTGAACTTGTCGACCAGCACGGCGTCGAGGCCGGGGTCCCCCTCGGACCCCATCGGCCCGGTGGGGCCGGTCTTGCCGGTGAAGCCGGCGGGGCCCTGTGGCCCGACAGCCCCCTCCGAGCCCGCGACCCCCTCGGGTCCCGCGTCGCCCCTCGGCCCCACCGGACCCGCCGGACCGACCGATCCCGCGGCGCCGGAGTCGCCCTGCGGCCCCTTCGGTCCCGCTGCGCCCTGTGGCCCCTGCGGGCCCACCTCACCCTTCTCCCCGGTGGGACCCTGCGGCCCGTGTGGCCCCTGCGGCCCCTGTGGGCCCACCTCTCCGGCTGGACCGACCTCCCCGCTCGGCCCCTGCGGTCCCTCCGGCCCCTGGGGCCCCTGTGACCCGGCGGGCCCGATGAACGCGCTCGGGTCTGCGGCGAACACCACCACCGGAGCCAACGCCACCACCACCAACGTCATCCACCGCATCTCGACCTCCACTCGGACACGGTGCACGGGCTGGACCAGCGGTGAGTTGGCGTTCGCCCGTGTCGGACCGACGGACGTCGGTCGCCCGCCGGATACGGGGGAGGGGGGGAGCGGAGGGCGCTGATCCTGGCACGCGGCGGTTCGACGAGGCGCACGCCTGAGACAGCGAGCGACTGGCTGGGCCTCGGGGCTCCCGATACGTCCATCGACGCGACCGTTGCGGACCCGTTAGATGCACAGCATGGAACTCATCGTCACCGATCCCAACGTGATGAACGGGAAACCAGTCGTGGCCGGCACCCGCATTACCGTCGAGCACATCCTCGAGCAGCTCGGCCATGGTCACAGCGTCGAAGAGCTGCTCGGCGGACACCCGCGCCTCACTCGTGAAGGGATCGAGGCGGCTGTGAGCTACGCGATCGATGCCCTGCGAGCTGAGCGCGTGGTTTCGGTCGCGACTGGATGAACATCCTCGTCGACGAGAACGTTCACCGGCTGATCGCAGAGAGGCTGGGGGCCGACGGCCATGATGTCCGACAGATCTCCGACCTGGCTCCAGGGATCACCGACGATGAGGTGCTTGTTCTCGCCGTCGCTCGCCAAGCCTTGCTCGTGACCAACGATCTCGACTTCGGCGAGCTCGTGTATCGGGGTGCAGCGATGCATACAGGGGTGCTCCTGATCCGGCTTGGAGCCATGCCTTACGCCGATCAAGTCGAGCTCGTGTCACGAGTGGTCGGCCTCCATGGAGAGGCTCTACGGGGCGCGTTCTCGGTTCTAGATCCCCGCCGCATGCGGACTCGTGGACGATCTGGCTAAGGTTTGGTGGGTGGTGCGACGGGGACGACGCGGCCGTCATCGTCGTCGTCGTCCGCCACCTCACCCTCGTCGTCGACCAGCCCGTGGGCGCGAAGCAGCGCCTCCACGCGTTCGCGCACCCACGAGCTGCCCCTTGGTCGTGGTCGGCGAGGCCGCGGGGTGGAACGCAGCGGTGTCCGCCTCGTAGACCCCGTGGAGCACGAGGGCGTGGAATTGGAGGTTCGCGCTCAGCACGGCGAGCCCAGGACGTCGGGCGCCGTGTCAGTCGGATAGGGGGACGGGAGGGGGAGCGGTGGGCGCTGATTGGGGTTGGTTCTACGCCGGGTTGCTCGGGGCCGGGCGGCGGTCCGACCCGGTCGACCGCCTGGTGCGGGCGCGCACGTTGATCGAGGAGCGGTTCGCCGACCCGCTCGAGCTCGACCAGCTCGCGCGCGCGGCCTGTTACTCGCGGTTCCACTTCCTGAGGTTGTTCGAGGCGCGGTACGGCGAGACCCCGGGCCGGTTCGTGCAGGCGCGGCGGCTGCAAGAGGCGCGGCGGCTGCTGGCCGAGACCGACCTCGCCGTGTCCGACGTGTCCCTCCGGGTCGGGTTCCGCAGCTTGGGGACGTTCAGCCGCACGTTCCGCGAGCGCACCGGGAGCTCGCCGGTCGAGTACCGCCGCCGCTGGTTCCCCGGGTTCGATCGGAAGACCTCACCGGTGCCGGCGTGTTTCCTCGCGGCGTTCGGCGGAACCGCAATCCCGGAGAAGCGCGCGGATTTCTCGGGGCGGTAACGGTATCCCCGGAGGGGCCTCGCTGCCGACGGCCTGGGCAATGGTTGGCGCCGACCCGACGTAGGGCCCACGGGGGGTCGATGGATTACCGGGAAGACTTGCTCACCGGCCGGAGCAGCGCGCTGCTCGCCGCTCCGGTCGTGGCGGGGCTGATCGCGGTCGGGTGGTGGTCGGGCGACGTCCCGGGCACCATCGCGGTCGGGGCCGGGGTGGCCGCGGTGGCGGCGCTCGCTGCGCTCGGCGTGCGCCGGACCGTGTCGATCACGGACGACGCGCTGGTCGAGCGCGTGGGGATTGGCCCGATCGGCTGGCAGCGCTGGTCGGTGCCCCGGAGCCGGCTCGCGGCGATCCACATCGAGCAGCACGACGATCCCGGCCAGCGGTTCGCCAGGCAGGGCCACCGCTGGTCGTTCGCGCCCGTCGAGCCCGAGTCGTCGTGGTCGGTGGTGGTCGTGACGGCAGACCAGTCGCGGATCCCGGTCCACCGAGCCGTCGAGTACGCCGACGAAGCCCGTCAGCTGGCGAGTGAGCTCGTGGCCGCTCTGGGCCACCCCCCGCTGCGGGTTGACGAGGACGATCCTCATTGATCACGGCGCGGGCCGGCGTCGTCGGGGAGCTCGGACGAGACCTACTCCGTGCGGACTCGAGCTGCTGGCTTGGCCAGTGGCCGAGCGGCCCTGGATCAACCGCAATCCCGGAGAAGCGCCCGGATCCATCGGGGCGCTAAAGGCATCCCGGGAGGTCCGATGTTGAAGCGCGTTTCGCACACCACCGTGTGGGTGCTCGACCAGGAGCGAGCCAAGAAGTTCTACACCGAGCAGCTCGGGTTCGAGGTCCGCCACGACGTGACGATGGGGGCGTTCCGCTGGCTCACCGTGGGCCTGCCGAGCCAGCCCGACCTCGAGCTGGTGCTGATGGAGCCGCAGGCGAGCCCGCTGATGGACGAGGCGACCGCGGCGACCGTGCGCGACCTGGTGCAGCGAGGGGTGCTCGGCGCCGGCGTGGTGACCGTCGCCGACTGCCACGCGACCTACGCGGAGCTGTCGGCGAAGGGGGTCCTGTTCCGCGAGCCCCCGCAGGAGCGTCCGTACGGGATCGAAGCGATGATGAGCGACGACAGCGGGAACTGGTACAGCGTGACCCAACCCCGCTGATCGGCTCACTCGACGGACACACACACCGCGCGCGCGGTGATGTCGTACGACAGGCCGTACGAGCCGTTCCAGAACGCGCAGGTGAACGAGGCGGTGGTGAGGCCACCGGTCTGCGAGTAGCCGCGGGCGGAGTAGATCGTCACGAACCCGGTGGCGTCGGTCGACGAGCACTCGCCGTGGAGCAGGATGTCGTCGGCGTCGTCACACAGCGCGTCGACCTCACCCGAGGTCTGCTTCGACAGCGGCACCGTGGCCTCGTTCACGTAGATCGCGGTCTTGTCGGTCAACGCGCCCGGCAGCCCCTCGGGTCCCTGCGGCCCCTTCGGGCCGGTGGCGCCCTGCGGCCCATCCTTGCCGACCGCGCCCTGGGGCCCCGCGGCTCCCTGCGGACCGACGGGTCCGGCCGGCCCGACCGGTCCCGCCTCGCCCTCCGGTCCCTGCGCCCCCGCCGGC
>JBEBJC010000741.1:0-4513 GCA_040080105.1 Myxococcota bacterium | reverse complement strand
GGTGGGGCCAGGGGGCGGCGGCGGAGGCGGATCCCCCTCGGCGGCCGAGGCGGCGGTGCCCGCCAGACCGATCAGGGTCCCTCCGATGAACGAACGCCGGGAGAAGTGCGCCATGGGTCCTCGCCGCCGACCTTTAACTGACCGCTGGTCAGTTGCAACCGCGCGGCGAAGATTACGGCGGGCTCCCGAAGGAGGGTGGACCGGCTATTTTACTTGGTCGACCATCCGCAGCAGGGTGGGGCCGTCGACCATGCCGACCTTGGCCTGGACCACCTTCCCGCCCTTGATCACCAGGGTGGTGGGGAAGCTGTCGACGCCGTACAGCCCTGCGACCTCGGCCCGGCGGTCGTGCAGCACCGGGTAGGTGATGCCCAGGCGGCGGGACTCCGCGGCGAGGCGCTGGGGGGACATCCCCACATCGGTGCTGACGCCGAACAGGGGGATCTCGGGGTGCTCCTGGTGGAACCTCGACAGCTCCGGGATCTCGCGCCGGCACGGCGGGCAGGTGGTGAACCAGAAGTTCAGCACCACCAGCTCGCCGGCGGGGGAGGGGAGCGTCACCGCGGCGCCGTCGAGGTCGGACAGGGTGAACGCCGGCGCTGGACCGAGGCCGGGGGCCGCCGGCCGGAACAGGAACGCGTACGCGACGAACAGGCCGAACACGACGACGACGGCGATCGCCCAGTCGCGGATCAGCCCCAGGACGAAGTTCTGCGGGGCCTCGGAGGCAGTGGGCTCGGTCATGGCGGTCTCCGTATCCCGCCGGCCGGGGTCAGCGCCGTTCGGCCACGAACGGGACGTGGACGGTGCGCACGCCGACCGCCGACACCGGCCGGCCCGGCAGGTCGACGCCCTCGCGGACCCAGGTGGACGGCGCGCTGCGGGTGACCCACCGGGTGAACTGCAGGACGTGGGGTCTGGTCTGCATGTGCCACGAGGTGCGCCGCCTCCACGCCGGTCGCGGGCCGGATGGCACCGACCGGCTGACGGGCCGCGGGCCGATCCCACCCCGACCAGAACGGACGGGGCGGGACGGGCAGGGGCACGGGCGCGGGCAGAGGCACGGGAGGAGCCAGCGGGCTGCGCGCCGCGGGCTCCTAGCCCTGCCAGGTCCGTATCGCCTCCAGGAACGACCGGCCGTACAGCCCGTACCGGGCCTCGCCCATCCCGTGCACCTCGAGCATCGCTCGGCGGGTGGACGGGCGCAGCCGCGCCATGTCCTCGAGCGTCTTGTTCGGCGCGACCACGTAGGCCGGGACGTTCCGCTCCTCCGCGAGCCGCTTGCGCACGTCGCGCAGCGCCACCAGCAGGTCGCCGGGCACCCCCCGCGCCGAGGCCGGGGCCGCTGCCTTCGGACGGGACAACTTGTCGGCGTGCGGGAACACCATCTCGAACCCGTCGGCGGCCCGCTTGAGCACGTCCCACCCGCGCGGGCTCATCGACAGCTGCTTGTAGGTGATCTGGTTCCCGTCGATGTCGCGGGTCTCGTACTGCGCGGCGAGCGCGCCGGCGTCGGCGAGCGCCCCCGCCAGGTCGGCGACCTCGCCCACCGACCACACCGGGCCCGGCGGCTGCGCCAGGATCCCGTAGGTCGACAGCTGGTCGAACCCCCACTGGAGCACCTTGCGCTCCTTGCTGCCGGTGGCGACGCGCGAGATCAGGTCGACCCCGAACCCGACCTTGTTCGCGTGCCGCTCCATCCGGGCGACCGTGGACAGGAGCTTGAGCACCACCTGCTCCTCGTCGGGCGCCAGCCCCCGCGGCTCCTCCGACTTCGGGCGGCCGTCGCGGCACACGTCGCAGGTGCCACACGCCTCGAACGGCGCCTTCTCCCCGAAGTACTCGATCACGTACCGCCGGCGGCACCCGGCCCCGACGTACGACTCCATCTTGTCGAGCTTCGCGTACTCTCGGGCGGCGCGGTCCTTCATCCGCTTCTCGTCGATCGTCAGCGGGCGCTCGGGCTCGAGCAGCTCGACCCCGCCGACCCGCTCCGGCGGCTGGTACTGGAGCAGCCCGCGATCCTGTAGGCCGTGCAGCGCGCCGGTGAGCTGGTCGCGCTCGATCCCGAGCTCGCGGCACCACCCCTCGGGGTGGAACTGCAGCACCTCACCGATCGCGAGCTCGCGCTCCTGCACGAGCTTCCACACCCGCCCGCGCAGGCCGCTCACCGCGTCGCCGCGGGCCTGGGTCCGCAGCACCCGCAGCCACGCCGACCGGTCCGACGGCGCGATCCGGCGCGCCCGCCCCTCGCGCACCAGGATGTGTACGCAGCTCGCCACCGCCCGGTCGCCGGCCTCGGGGGGCAGCGCCTCGGCCATCCCCTCGAGCGAGGCGAACACCGGGTTCTGGTCGCGCTTGCGCAGCCACGCCCACAGCTCGTGTACCCACCGCGCCGGCGGGTGGGCGTTGGTGATGAAGAACTCGTGGATCCGCCGGTCGACCGGCGCGTACATCAGCACCGCCCGCGAGGTCCGCCCGTCGCGGCCGGCCCGCCCGATCTCTTGGTAGTACGCCTCGACCGTGCCCGGCATGTCGTAGTGCAGGATGGTGCGGATGTCGCGCTTGTCGATGCCCATGCCGAACGCGTTGGTGGCCACGACCACCGGCACCCGCCCGTCCATGAACGCGTCTTGTACGTTGCTGCGCTCCTCCGGCGGCAGCCCCGCGTGGTACATCCCGGCCCGCACGTTGCCGGCGTGCAGCGCGGTCACCGCCCGCTCCGCGCTCTTGCGGGTGGCGCAGTACACGATGGTCGGCCCCGGCACGGCGAGGGTGGGCAGCAGCTCGTCCTTCTCGCGCGGACCGTGGACCGACACCACCTCGAGCACGAGGTTCTCCCGGTCGAACCCGCGCACGAACTCGCGCGCCTGGTCGATCCCGAGGGTCTTCACGATGTCGAGCTGCACCTCGGGGGTCGCGGTGGCGGTGAGCGCGATGGTCGGCGGGCGACCGAGCGCGTCGCGCACCTTGCCGAGCTTGAGGTACTCGGGCCGGAAGTCGTGGCCCCACTGCGACAGGCAGTGCGCCTCGTCGATCGCGAGGGTGCGCACGTCCATCCGCCCGAGCCACCCGAGGAACGCCGGGGTGAACCGCTCGGGCGCCACGTACAGCAGCTCGATCTCGCCCCGGCGCACCCGCTCGGACCGCGCTTCGTACTCCTGTCGGTCGATCGAGCTGTTCAGGAACGTGGCGCGAACCCCGAGCTCGGTGAGCGAGTCGACCTGGTCCTTCATCAGCGCGATCAGCGGCGACACCACCACCGCGACCCCGCCGCGCGCCAGCGCCGGCACCTGGTAACACAGCGACTTGCCGGCTCCGGTCGGCATCACCACCAGCGCGTCGCCGCCGCGCACCACGTGGTCCACCACCTCGCGTTGCCCGGGGCGGAACGCGCGGTGACCGAACCGATCGAGCAGCAGCCGGTCGAGATCCACGGGCCGGACCTACCTCGCCCTCAGGCCCGGGTCCACACCACCCGGGGCCGATTTCCGATGCCTTCGCGCTCGCGATCCCCGGGGCCGTTCAGGCATACTGAGCACGGGGGGGCCCGATCCACGACGAACTCGCGAGACGGACGCCCGATCGGACGGGCGCGTGGGTGCTCGGGCGGTTCCAGCTCCGGAAGGAGCTGCACCGGGGCGCCGCCGGCGAGGTGTGGCTCGCGCGCGAGCGCGACACCCGGGAGCAGGTCGTGGTCCGGCTGGCGTACGAGCGGCCGGCGGTGGAGCGGCTGCGGCGCGAGAGTCGGGCGCTGGCGCGGATCGGTTCGGCGGGCGGCGCGCCCGGCGTCCCGCGGTGGCTCGCGCACGGTCGGTGTCCGGACGGTTCGTACGGGGTGGTCGAGGAGTGGATCGACGGGGCGCAGCTGTCGAAGGTGCTGCGGGTGACGTCGCCGTCGCCGTCGCGGTCGGCCGGGTGGGGGCGCCAGCTCGCCGGGGCGCTCACCGCGGTGCACCGCGCGGGTGTCGTGCACGGAGACGTTCACCCGGACAACGTGATCGTGGGGCGCGACGCGAACGGGCGCGACCGCCTGGTCCTGATCGGGTTCTCGCTGTCCGACGCGCCGCGGGCGGTGCCGCGCCGGCCGATCCGGTTCGCGCGCGCGGCGGGGCGAGTGACGGCGCGCGGTCGGCGGGCGGCGCGCTCGCTCGGGATGATCGACGTGGCCTCGCCCGAGGCGATCCGGGGCGCGCGGCCGCGGGCGCCGGGCGACATCTACGCGCTCGGGGCGGTGTTGTACCGGATGCTCGCCGACCGGTGGCCGTTCATGGGGCCGGCGGTGCTCGACGATCAGCTCGCAACGCCGCCGCCGCCGCTCGGGACGTTCGCCCCGCAGATGCGGCTGCCTCCGGGGTTCGAGCAGATCGTGCTCCGGTGCCTGGCCAAGGACCGCGGTCAGCGGTGGCGCTCCGCCGCCGATCTCGACGCCGAGCTCGGCGCGGTGGAGTACGCGCCGCACCGCGACTGGGTGAAGGTGGGTGTCCCGCCGCCGATCGCCACGCCGGTGCCG
>JBEBJC010000740.1:0-4520 GCA_040080105.1 Myxococcota bacterium | reverse complement strand
CGAGGGGCCCGACCGGCCGGCGGTGGTGGGTCGGATCGCGGTCGAGTGGGAGGGGCTGCTGCAGGCGGTCGAGATCGGGGTGCACCGAGACCGGGAGGACTCCGAGGCGGTCGGGCTCGCGCTGCGGGCGTGCCTCGCGCTCGAGCCGGTGCTCGAGGCCCGCGGTCCGTTGTTCCTGGGGTTGGAGCTGCTGGACGAGGTCCTGAAGCGCACCGACTCGATCCTCGGGTCGGACCCGCTGTTGCAGCTGCGGGTGCTGGTGATGCGGGCGCGGGCGCTGCGTCGCGCGGGGCGAGGGGCCGCCGCCCGCGCCGACCTCGATCGGGCGACGTCGATCGCCGAGCGGTGGTCCGACGCGGAGGGGAGCGCGGTGTGCCGGGTCGAGCACGGCCGGCTCGCGCTCGAGTCGGGCGCGCCGGACGCGGCGCTCGGGCTGCTGGTGCCGGTGGCGGAGGCGTGCCTCGGCCGGGGCGACGCGGCGCACCACGCGCAGGCGCGGGCGCTGATCGGCGCGGCATCGATGGCGCTCGGGCGGATGGAGGAGGCCGAGCGCGAGCTGTCGGCTGCGGTGGAGGCGCTCGGGGACCTGGGGCTCGAGCGGGACCGGGCGCGCGCGCTCGGGTGGCTCGCCGCGGTGCACCGCCGCGCGGGGCGGCTCGACGACGCCCGCGAACGCCACCTCGCGTCGATCCGGTCGCTGTGCCGCCTCGGGATCCGCGGGCTCGAGAGCCGCGCGCGGTCGGATCTGGCGATCGTGGAGCTCCAGGCTGGGGCCACGTCGGAGGCAGAGCGCTCGATCGCCGAGGCGATCCGGCTCGCGCGCGCGGTCGGCGACCGGCGCTCGGAGGGGGTCGCGCTGCGCGCGCGCGGCCTGGTGGATCTGGTGGCCGGCCGGTTCGGCGACGCTCTGGGCCACCTGTTGGGGGCGATGGCGATCGACCGGGACCGCGGAGACACGCGGTCCGAGGCGATGAACGCTGCGATGGTCGGGGTCGCCCACCACCTGGGCGACCACCCGGACGCGGCGCGCGACGCGTACCGGCGCGCGATCGAAGGGCTGACCGAGTCCGACGACAAGCGGATCCTCGCGTTGGCGCGCGGGTGGTCGGCGGCGCTCGAGGCGGAGGCGGGCGAGCCCGCGTCGCGCGAGCTGTACGCCTCGGCGCTGCTCAAGCACGCGGAGACCGCCGATCCGATCGTCGGGGAGTCGCTGCACCAGCTGCGGGGGATGATCGACCTGTACGAGGCCAAGGTCGCGGAGCGCGCGGGCGACATGGCGGGGGCGGCGCGGCTGCGGCGGGCGGCGACGGATCGGTGGGAGGAGGCGGCGGCGCGGCGGGCGCCGTTGCCGATCGAGGCCCGACTCGCCCACGACCGGGTCGGGCGGCACCTCCAGCCGTAACCGAGGTCCCACCTCTACCGTCCCCCTCGACGGTGGTAGCGCACCCCGTCGGCGTGCTCGGACCCGCGCGGCGCGTTGTTGGCGGCCGCTGGCGCCCCGGGTGAAGCTGGGCGATGGCTCCGACCGGCCGGCGCGTCGCCCTGTCCGATCGCGTCGTAGACCTCGACACGGGTGAGATCGCCGGGCACGGCCGCCTGCGGCCGACCGAGCGGGCCCTGCTGGCGTACCTGGCCGACCACCTCGGGTCGTGGGTCGGCGTGGATGCGCTGCACGCCGAAGTGTGGGGGTTCGGTCCCGCCGTCACCTCTCGCGCGGCCTACACCAGCGTCGGAAGGTTGCGCGCGCAGATCGAGGCCGATCCCTCGTCGCCGCGCCACCTGCAGGGGGAGCGCCACGCCGGGTACCGCTTGGTCGACGCCACCCTCGTCCGCGGCGCTGCCCCGACCCTGGGAAACCTCCCCGAAGCCGCCGCGATCTACGGTCGCGACGCAGAACTCGCGCGGATCCTCACCACACCGCGGCCGACGTGGACGGTGGTCGGACCCGGCGGGGTCGGTAAGTCCCGGCTCGCGCTCGAGGTCGCGCGCCGCGCCGGAGCGGCCGGGGGCGCGTGGTTCTGCGACCTCCACGGCGCGACCACCGAACTGGAGCTGGACCGCGCTCTCGCCCGGGTGTTGCCCGGCTCCGGCACCGTGGCCGAGCGCGTCTCCGCCCTCGGTGACCCGGTCGTCGTGCTCGACCACGTCGAGGACGCCCGGCTCGCCGCCGACCTCGTCCGCCGGCTCGAGGCGGGAGCCCCGGGAGCGAGGATCGTGGCGACCAGCGGCGAGGCGCTCGGGCTCCGCCGGGAGCAGGTCCTGCGCCTGGCGCCGCTGCCCTGCGACCCCGGCGTCGCGCTGCTCATCGACCGCGTGGCGGCCGCCGGCGGTACGCTGGACCCTCGCGACGCCCACGCTTTGTGGGCTCTGGTCGACGGACTGCCGCTCGCGCTCGAGATCGTGGCGGCGAACGTCGCCCTGGTCGGTCCGAGCGCGGTGGCGGCGAGGCTCGAGGCGGGGGATGACCTCCAGGCCCGCCGCGGCGATGCGCCGGACCGCCATCGGAGCCTCGACCGTGCCCTCGCCGGGTCGCTCGGCCGGCTGGCGCCTCCGGTCCGACGGACGCTGGCGGTTCTCGCCGTGCTGGACGGGCCATTCCGGCTCGCGACAGCGGAGCGGGCCACCGGAGACGCGGAGGCGGCCCGACACGCGACCGAGCTGGTCGAACGGTCACTGGTGGCGTCCACGCCCGAAGGCCTCCTTCGGCTGCTGCCGACGGTGCGGGCCGCGGTCCGCCGGTTCGACCCGATCCCGGCCGACGAGGTGCTGGATCGGATGCTCGCGCCGACGGTGGAGCTCGCCCGCGCGGGCGGCGACCCGAGCCCATGGCGCCAGGTCCGGGTGTGGGCCGCTGCCTCGGAGCCGGGCCTCCGCCAGATCGTCGATCGGTTCCGCCGGCGCACCGATCTCGCCCCGGACCTGGCGGCGGGGGTGGCGCAGCTGTTGGTCAAAGAAGGCGCGATGCGGAGCGTCGACCCGGAGACGCTGGGCGCATGGATCGAGCGCGCGCTCGGTCGCGCGCCCCCCGCCGCGGTCGCCGCCGGCCTGTGGATCCAACGCGCGCGGCTCCGCTCCCGCGCGGGCCAGCCGGATCTCGCGCTCGTCGACCTGGAAGCCGCGGCCGCGGCCGCGGATCGCGCCGGCGCAACCGTCCTCGGCCTGTTCGCGACCTGGAACCGCGGCGGCGACCTCGCGTTCGCCGGCCGGTCGGTCGAGGCGTGGGCGGTCGCGGACACGTTGGACCGCGGCGCGGAGGTCTCTCCTGCAGAGGATCGACCGCTGGTCCGCGCCAGCGCCGAACGGCTCCGGGCGTTGATCACCGGCCTGGCCGGAGACGACAGCGAAGTGGAGCACCTCCGACGCGCGGCCGCGTTGTACCGTGCGGGCGGCCGTGACGACGTGGCGAACGACACCGAGCTCGAGCACGCCCGCCGGCTGGTCGACCAGGGCAGGCTCGACGAGGCGGACCTGTACTTGCGCGAGCCGCGCCCCGGTGGCGACCCGCTGCGGTTGGCGGAGCTCGTGGGCGTGATCCGTTTCCACCGCGGGGAGGGCGAAGCGCTCGCTGCGGTAGCCGCCGCCACGCTGGCGCGTCGTCCCACCACGTTCCGGACCGAGGCGGCCAGCGCGCACGTAGCGCTCGGGACCCTGATGGTGCGGGTCGGCGACCCGGCGACCGGCGCCCGGCTGCTCGAGGCCGCCGTCCGCCTGCCCCGGCGCGAGCCGTATGGGCCGGTGTACGCCGCGTGGTGCCATGCGGTGCTGCGGCTGGTCGCAGACGACCCGGCGGGGGCTGACGTGCACCTGGCGGACGCCCGGGCCCGGGCCGAGTCGCGGGCGCTGACGGAGTGGGTCCAGACCGTCGCGGTCGCCCAGGCGGACCGCGCGTGGGCCCGCGGCGCGCTCGACGAGGCGAAGGCCGCGCTGCGCGACGGGTTCGACCGCTCCCGGCCGCTGTCGTTCGGTCCCGCTGCGCTGCTGTTGGCGGAGACCGCGCTCCGCCTCGGGGACCGCGAGCACGCCCGCGCGTTGGCCGACCAGGTCGACGGGGCGCGGGTGACGCCGGTGGTCCGAGCCTGCGCGCACGCGATCCGGGCGACCTGCGCTGCCGTCGAGCGCGACCCTGCGGCGGCCGAGCGTCACCTGGCCCACACCGTCGGCGTCCACGGTCCCGGAGCGGGGTGGCTCGACGTCCACCGGGCGTGGGTCCGGGCGGGACCGGCCGGGCGACCCGCCGCGGTCGTGGTGACGGCCGGGCCGCTCGACCAGGCCCTCGCGTCGGCCGCGGCGGAGCTCGTCGGTCCCCGGCCGGGGTGGCTCGACGGGTGACCCCGTCAGGGCGCGCACCCCGCGCGGGTGCAGGTGAACGTCGCGTCGACGCCGTAGTCGAACGACTCGCCGTCGACGAACACGTCCTCCGGGAGGTTGTCGGTCCCACCTTCCCCCCAGTCGGTCGCGTCCGACACCAGCGCCGGCGCGCCGTCGGACGCGGAGAACCCGGCCCCGCCGCCCCACGGGGG
>JBEBJC010000739.1:0-4522 GCA_040080105.1 Myxococcota bacterium | reverse complement strand
GGGGCACGGGCACGGGCACGGGCACGGGCTGGGGAGGAGCCGCGGGGCGAGGCCGCTGCGCGGCCTACGCCCCACGGGCTCTAGGGGGGTCAGCGCGCGGCCAGCCCCTCGACCCGCTTCACCAAGCTCGCGAACTCCATCCCGACGAACCAGTCCCGCAGCCCCTGGTAGTCCACCTCCGCCGCGAGGGGCAGCTCCAGCGGCAGATCGCGCCGGACCGTGGCCAGCCCCTCCACCCGGCGCAGGTCGTCCGCCGCCGCCTCCAGCGTGGCGCGGGTCCGCGCCGGGAGCGACCCTGCCGCCGCCAGGATCCCCTCCGCGTCGCCGTGCTCCTGCACCAGCCGCGTCGCGGTCTTCGGCCCGATCCCGGCCACCCCCGCGAGGTTGTCGCTCGGGTCGCCGACCAGCGCCTTCCAGGTCGGGATCCGCTCCGGGGCGAAGCCGTACCGAGCCTCCACCGCCGATGGGTCGTACCGGACGTGGTCCTTCTGCCGCCGACCGACGAACAGCACGGTGGTGTCCGAGTCCACGATCTGCAGCAGGTCCGTGTCACCGCTCACCACCAGCGCCGGAGGCAGCCGCCGCGCGAGCGACGCCAGCAGGTCGTCCGCCTCCCACCCGGGCGCCTGGTGCAGCGGCAGGCCCGCCGCAGCCGCGAGCTCCGGCAGCCGCGCCAGCTGCGCCCGCAGCGGGTCGGGCGTCGGGGCGCGCCCGGCCTTGTACGTGGGCTCCACCGCGTGGCGCACCGTGCGCTGGGGCGCGTCGACCGCCCACGCGACCGCGCGCGGCCGCTCCTCGCGCAGCAGCTTCAGCAGCAGCGACGACGTGCCGTACAGCGCGCCCGTCGGCTCGCCGGCGCGGGTGGTCATCGGCGGCAGCGCGTAGAACGCGCGGAACAGCAGCGAGTACGCGTCCAGCAGCAGGTGGGGTCCGGCGTCCGCCGGCGGAGACTCGGCCATGCCGGACGGCTAACGGCGCGCGCAGGCTAGGGCAGCACGAAGTCCACCTCTGCCGAGTGCAGCGCGCCGCAGTGCGGGTCGTCGCGCTCCTCCCGGTCCGGCAGCCAGTCGACCAGCGGCGCCAGCGGCGACGGGTCGGTCGGCGGGGGCGGCGGACCTTCGTCCTCGGTGAGGGTGGCCATGCGGAACTGGTAGGTGACGCCCGGCTCCAGCGCCTTCGGGCGGGTGAAGTTCACCGTGTCGAAGTACTCGGACTCGATCGGCTCCCCGTAGGTCAGGGGGGCCTCGATGCACATGTTCGACTCGTACGTGCCGTCGTCCTCGAGGTTGTCGCCGCCACACTGCACGTGCCACATCGACCGCCCGAGGTCGCCCTCCTCGAGCTCGTACACCGACACGGCGTAGGCAGTGCCGAGCTCCCAGTCGAACACCGGGACGCCGTCCACGAACTCGAGCGTGGTCTCGGCCACCTCCGAGACCCCGTAGCACTGGCCATAGTGCCGATCACACGCAGCCAACAGCGCCAGACCACCGAACACGAACCGGTTCACGAGACCTCCCGACCGTTGGGTGTCCGCAGGCCCCCCGATCCATCACTCGAGATCGGCGAACGTCGCTCCGTCGACCGCCGCGCAGTCCTCGGCGCTCCCGGTGAAGTAGTAGGAGAGCTGGACGGTGGCCTGCCCCGTGTTGGTGATCGTGCCCACACACTCCTCGCCGTACCCGGCCGCCTCACACTGCGCTTCGCTCTCCGACGGGTAGGCCTCCCCGCCCCACACGTCGCGACAGTGGTTCTTCGAGCCTGCATTGGGGAAGCAGACCTCCACCCCTTCGACCTGGACCACACAGTCGGAGATCGGGTCCGCACACCCGACCATCGCCCACGCGAACGCCACGAACCACCCGATGCGCGCCATGTTCCCCTCCACGCCGGCATCCAGCGCCGACTGAAACGGACCTAACCCCCCGAACCTCTCACGGGCCTCTCACCGGGGGACGAGCGGGGTTCACGCGCCGACCGCGCCGGTTCTGCGGTACGCTGCGGGTTCCGGGAGGGCGCAGCCATGGTTCGACGTGCGGGGTGGTTCGCGGTGCTGGCGGGGTGCAGCACCGACGTGGTGCTCGACCAGGAGAAGAACGTCGAGCCCGCAGCCCACATCGACGCGCCCGCGTCGGGCACGCTGTTCACCACCGAGGACGCGGTCGAGTTCGTGGGCACCGTGGCCGACGGCAACGGGATCGACGACCTCACCAACGTCGTGTGGACCTCGTCGCTCGACGGCGTGTTGTCCGACCCCGAGGCCTCCGCGCCCGACCCGCGCGGGGTGACCACCGCGTCGGTCGCGCTGTCCGAGGGGATCCACGCGATCACCCTCACCGTCACCGACACCGCCGGGCTCGAGGCGGTCGACAGCATCACCGTCACGGTCGAGGTGCCGGCCGAGGAGCCCACCGCCGAGATCACCAGCCCCGCGAACCTCGAACGGTTCGAGCTCGGCGCGGTGGTGTCGTTCGTGGGCGGCGCGTCCGACCCGAACGAAGCGCCGAGCGCGCTCGTCGCCACCTGGACCGCCGAAGCCGAAGACGGGCAGGTGCTCACGCTCGGCACCGACGCCCCGTCGCAGACCGGCGTGACCTCCACCAGCTGGACCACCGAGGCCCCCGGGTCGTACGTCGTCGCGCTCGAGGTGCTCGACGGCGACGGCAACGTCGCGCGGGACGAGATCTTGATCGACGTGTTCGATCCCGACACCGAGGACCACGACGGCGACGGGTGGTCGGTCGCCCAGGGCGACTGCGACGACGCCGACGTGGACATCCACCCGCAGCAGCTCGAGGCGTGCAACGGGCTCGACGACGACTGCAACGGCCAGATCGACGACAAGGACCTCGACGTGGACAACCACGTCGACCAGGACTGCGACGCGTACGGCGGCGGGCTGCCGATCGACGACTGCGACGACCAGGACGCGACGGTGTACCCCGAGGCGGCCGAGCAGTCGGACGGGCTCGACAACGACTGCGACGGCCTGGTCGACGACGAGCTGTCCGAGTTCGACAACGACGGCGACTGCTGGTGCACCGCGCCCGCCTGTGTGGGCTCGGTGAACCCGCTGTGCACCACGGTCGCCCCCGGCGACTGCGACGACACCAACGCGGCGCTGAACCAGGACGACCTCGACGCCGACGGCTCGAGCACCTGCGCCGGGGACTGCGCCGACACCGACCCGACCCGGTCGGCGCTCGACGGCGACGGCGACGGGTTCTCGACCTGCGCGCTCGACTGCGACGACACCGACCCAGCGCTGCGCCCGGACGACCGCGACCTCGACGGCGCCTCGACCTGCGCCGGGGACTGCGACGACCTCGACGCGTCGCGGAACCGCGACGACGACGACGGCGACGGGTTCGACACCTGCGCCGGGGACTGCGACGACTCCGAGCCGCTGTTGAACCTGTTCGACTTCGACGCCGACGGGTTCGACACCTGTGAGGGCGACTGCAACGACTTCTCCGCCACTCTCACCCCGGCCGACACCGACGGCGACGGGTTCAGCACCTGCGCCGGCGACTGCAACGACGGGAGCTCGGTGCTCAACCCGGCCGACACCGACGGCGACGGCCAGAGCTCGTGCGCCGGTGACTGCAACGACGCGAACTCGGCGCTCGACACGCTCGACCACGACGGCGATGGCGTGTCGACCTGCGCTGCCGACTGCGACGACGGCGACGCCGCGGTGTACCCGAACGCGATCGACGCGCCGGACACGAGCTTCGTCGACCAGAACTGCGACGGGATCGACGGCGACAAGGACCTGGCCACGTTCGTGGCGCCGGGCGGTGCGAACGTCGGCGACTGCCCGTTCACCGCGCCGTGTGGGTCGATCCAGTACGCGCTCGACCGCGCCGACGTGCTCGGCCTGCCCGAGGTGTACCTGCGCGCCGGCACCTACACCGGCGCGCTGACGGTCGACTTCCAGACGGTCGACCTGTACGGCGGGTACGACTCGGCGTGGGACCGCGACGACCACGCGGTCTCGGGCCACCTCGCCACGATCGTGGGCGGCAACTACGCCGCCGACACCGAGTACCTGGTGATCCGCGCGCGCACCGCCGACCTCGGCGTGTTCGACCTGGTGCTGCAGGCGCCGACCGCGGTGGGCACCGAGAGCAGCAAGGGCCGGTCGAGCTACGGGATCCACGCGGTGGGCAGCACCGTGCGGGTCGAGCGATCCGAGGTGGTGCAGGGCAACGGCGCCGCCGGGGTGCGCGGGGTCGACGGCATCAGCGCGAGCACGACCGCGGCGGCGGGCGGCGCGGGCGGCCAGTCGGGCGAGTCGTTCAACGACACGTGTGACACCGGGCGCAAGGCGGGCGGGGCCGGCGGCGTGGGCGCGTGCACCGGCACCAACGGCGGCGCGGGCGGCGCGGGCGGCCAGATGGACGGCGGGTGTGACAGCGTGCTCGGGGTCGAGTTCTGCGACCCGTGTGACGCGACCGCCGGCCTGGGCGGCGGCAACGCCTCGGTGTGGCTCGGCGGCAGCTACGGCGCGGGCGGCGGC
>JBEBJC010000738.1:0-4523 GCA_040080105.1 Myxococcota bacterium | reverse complement strand
GAGCCCACACAACACCCGCACGCTCGCGGCGCGGGTGCCGAGCGCGAGCAACGGGAACGTGGCGCCGGCCGCCATCAACCCGACCACCCGCACCACCACCAGCCAAGCGGGCGGCTCCGGCAGCGCGGGCCACCACCAGGTCGCGCGCAGCGCCTCGGTCCCCGGCCACAGCAGCGACAGCGCGAGCACCGCGGTGGCGCCGAGCCCTGCCGCCATCCGCCACCCGCCGACCCCGGTGACCCCGAACAGGTACACCGGGAAGAAGTACGCGGTCCACAGCCGAGCGGCCCAGTCGCGCAGCTGGTTCCACCCGCGCGAGTCCCAGTCGAGCGGCGCCACCCCGCGGCTCGAGATCTTGGCGTAGAACGTGTTCGGCAGCGGCCACGCGAAGTATGCGACCCGCGCCAGCTCGGACAGGGCGAGCGGGACCGCGAGCACGCCGGCCCACCGCAGCGCCGGCCGCCACCCGTGCGGGCGGGTCACCCACGCGTACACCAGCCCGCCGAGGCCCGCGTACAGCACGCCCTCGGGTCGGGTCCACGCGAGCAGCACGTACAGCGCGGCGCCCCACGGGAACCGGCCCGGAGCCTCCGCCTCGACCACCGTGCGATGGATCGCCCCGGTCAGCAACAAGCAGAACAGCGCGTTCTCGAGCCCCGACGAGCTCCAGATCGCGAACTGCGCGTTGACCGCGAGCACGATCGGGGCGATCAGCGCCCCGGGCCCGGTGTGCTCGGGCAGCGCGCGCTGGGCGGTCCGCCAGGCGACCCCGGCGGACGCGGCCGAGAACAGCAGCGCGAGCGGCTTGCTGACCTCGAACCCGTCGAGACCGACCGCGTACAGCCCGGCCAGCAACACCACCCAGGTCGGGTCGCTCACCGCCTCGATCCGCTCTCCCCCCGGCCACGGCACCCAGCCGAGGCCATCTGCGAGGTTCCGCGCGTACGCGAAGCAGATCGCCGCATCGTCGATGTACCAATCCCACCGGAACGACTGGTGTGCCGCCATCGCGGCGACACAGCAGGCGATCACGGCGAGGTGGGCCCGTTCGAAGCGGAGCCCCCGCAGCCCGTCGAGCATGGGCGGTAGCATATCCGGTGGTCCACGGATACGACAGTCCGCCCATGGCTCGTGTCCGATCGCTGTTCGAGATCGCTCTCCCGCTGATCGCCAGCCTGTTGCTCCTGGCCACCGTCGCGTCGGTGTGGGGAGGTCGGCTGACCTACCCGTTCGACCTCGAGTGGATGGAGGGCGGGATGTTGGCCCACGCGTGGCGCCTGCAGCGTGGGCTGCCGGTGTACGTCCCGCCGAACCCGGACTTCGTCCCCTACGTGTACCCGCCGCTGTACTCGGCGGTGGTGGCGGCGCTCGGGTTCGTGTTCGGCCTGTCGATGACGCTCGGCCGGGTGGTGTCGGTGGCGTCCGCGCTCGCGACCTCGGCGGCGATCGGGTTCGCCGCGCGCCGGGCCGGCGGCTCGTGGACGCTCGCGCTCGGGGCCGGCGCGATGTTCCTCGGCACCTACCCGCAGGCGGGCGCGTTCTACGACCTGGTCCGGCCGGACTCGCTCGCCCTCGCGTTCACCGCGTGGTCGATCGCGATCGCGCTCGAGGACCACCCCCGCGCGCCGGTCGTGTCCGGGCTGCTGCTGGTGGGCGCGTTCCTCACGAAGCAGAACCTGGCCGGGTTCGGCGCGCCGCTGCTGGTGGGGCTCACCCTGCGCGACTGGCGCGCGGGGCTGCGGTTCGCGCTCGCGTCGGTGGTCCCGGCGCTGCTCGCGGTGGGAGCGCTGCAGCTGTGGACCGGCGGCCAGTACCTGGTGTGGATGCTCGACGTGCCCGCGTCCCACCCGATGGCGTGGGCCCGCGCCCGGTACGACGTGCCGCGCGAGTGGGGGACCGCGCTGCCGGTCGCGTTCGCGGTGCTGTCGGTCGGGTTCGTGGTCGACGCGGTGCGGCGGCAGCGGTCGCTGCCTCCGTGGCTGGTGGCGGCGGCGCCGGTGTGGCTCGGGATGGCCGCGGCGTGGCGCGGGACGTACGAGCCCCCGCCGCCCGGGCTGTACCCGTTCGGGTACGGCACAGCGTACTTCGCGCTGGTCGCGGCGCCGCTCGCGCTCGCCGGGCTCGGGGTCGGGTGGGTCGCGGACCGGGTCCGGTTCGGCGCGGCCGAGCGCCCGGACTGGCGGTGGGTCACGCTCACCGGGCTCGTGTTGACCGCCGCCGCGATGGCGTTGGTGATGCGGGTGCACGAGTCGGGGTACGTGAACGTCCACGCGCCGCTGTTCGTGGTGTTGGCCCTGGCGCTCGGGGTGAACCTGGCGCAGTGGCAGCTCCGGTGGCCCCCGTCGGCCGCGTGGGGTGGGGTCGCGGTCGCGGCCCAGCTCGTGTGGTCCGCCGGGCAGTTCGACCGGGCGCGGATGGTCCCCGACGCGGCCGACGAGGCGGTCGGCTGGGCGTTCGTCGAGGAGATCCGTCGGGTCGACGGCGAGGTGTTCTCCCCGTTCGCCGCGTGGCTGCCGGTGTACGCCGGCAAACCCCCCTCGCTGCACGCGATGGGGCTGTGGGACTGCAACATGCGCGACGGGCCGTACTTCGCCGAGCTCGACTCGGTGGTCGAGGCGATGGGTGAGCACAAGTGGGCGCTCGCCCTCGGGGGCCACGAGCGGGTGCTGCGCGACGTGGCGGACTTCTACGAGCCGGTGAAGGTCGTGGTCCCGCTGGAGGACCCTCGGTTCCGGCCGGTCACCGGGTACCTCGCGCGGCCGTGGCGGGTGATGGCCCCGCGGGCCCGGAACCGCGACGACCGGCGGAAGCGGTAGCGATCGGAGACGGCGGCCCGATTCCCTCTCGCGACGGGAGGTGAACGTGTCGCAGGAAATTCCGCAGGACGGAGTCCGAGGACCGACAATTTTCGTCGGTCCCTCCGATCCCCCTCTCCCCCGCCGCGCGGGAGAGGGCCGGGGTCAGGGGGCCTCGTGGCGCCTCCTCACCCTCCGCGCCGCGGTGTCGTGCTGCCTGATGCTGCTGCCCGCGACCGGCGCGCGGGCGGCCGACGACGTGACGTTCGAGGCGTGGCGGGCGCAGATGCGGCGCGAGGCCCACGCGCCCGACCTGCTGCCGTACGTCGTCGACGGCGACACCCCGCGGGTGGCGGTGGTCGACGGGCAGATCCTCGGCCACGCCGCGTTCGCCGAGCTCGTCGGCGACACCGACCGGGCGCGGGAGGTGGCGTCGCTGCAGGCGCGCGACCGCCGGTGGACCCGCGCGTCGATGGCGCTGACCGGGGGTTCACTCGCGCTGCTGTTCGGCGGGATGGCGGCCGACAGCGTGCCGATGTACGCCGGGGCGGTCGGCCTGTCGGTCGGCGGGCTCGCCCTCGCGCTGCCGCCGGCGATCCCCGGGCGGAAGGTGAAGGCCCTGCGGTACACCGCCGCCGAGGCCGAGGCCGCCGCGGCCCGGTGAGTTAGGTCCGCCGCTCGGAGGGGCGCGTGGGCGACGTTCGTAGGGTCGGGATCGTGTTCTCGGGGGGCCCCGCGCCCGCGGCCAACGCGGTGATCGCCGCCGCCGGCATCTCGTTCCTCGAGGACGGGCGCGAGGTCCTGGGCTTCTTCCACGGCTACTCGAACCTGCAGCACTACCACCCGATCACCCACCGCCTGGTGCCCGACGAGCACTACCGGGTGTTCACCGACCGCGACCTGCGCGGGATCCGGAACGAGCGCGGGATCGTGATCGGCACCGCGCGCGCCAACCCGGGCAAGGGGATCGGCGGCCGGGCCGACCTGGCAGACCCCGACAAGGTCGCGCTGCTGCGCAACGTGTACACCGCGCTGGTCGATCTGCAGCTCGACGCGCTGATCTCGATCGGCGGCGACGACACGTTGAAGACCGCGAATTTCCTAAGGTTGTACCAGGACTCGCTGCCGGCAGAGGCGAAGCGGGTGAAGATCGTCCACCTCCCGAAGACGATCGACAACGACTACCACGGCATCGACTTCACGTTCGGGTTCTTCACCTCGGTCGACTTCATGGCGAAGGAGGTGCTGAACCTCGCGGCCGACGCGTCCGCCACCTCGGGCTGTTTCCTGGTGGAGACGATGGGGCGCAAGGCCGGGTGGCTCGCGTACGGGGTCGGCATCGCCGGTGAGGCGTCGCTGGTGGTGACGGTGGAGGACGTGGGACCCGAGCTGCGGGTCGACGGCTCCACCGCGCTCGACGTGACCAAGCTCGCCGATCGGATCGTCGACGTGCTGCTCGCGCGCGAGCGGAGGGGCATCCACTGGGCGGTGGTGGTGCTGGCGGAGGGGCTGGCCGAGATGCTCCCGGACGGTGTCCTTCACGGCATCGGCCGCGACGAGCACGGGCACATCTCGCTCGGCTCGGTGAACCTCGGCCGGTCGCTCGCCGGGCTGGTGGCGCGCCATTACGAGGCGCGCACCGGGCGGAAGAAGAAGGTGACCGGGGTGCAGCTCGGGTACGAGAGCCGGTGCGCCCCACCCCACGGCTACGACGTGATCCTCGGGTCC
>JBEBJC010000737.1:0-4527 GCA_040080105.1 Myxococcota bacterium | reverse complement strand
GCTGTGGGCCGGCCTGTTGGGCCTCGGGCGGGTCGGGCGCGACGACCAGTTCTTCGAGCTGGGCGGCCACTCACTGCTCGCGGTCCAGCTCACCGTGCGGATGCGGGAGCGGTTCGGCGTCGAGCTGCCGCTGCGGACCGTGTTCGACCACCCCGTGCTGTACCAAATGGCGGACGTCGCCACCGAGGCCCAGCTGTCGCAGTTCACCGCGGACGAGATCGCCCTGCTCGAGCGCGAGCTCGAGTCCGAGCTGCAGCCCTCCCAGACCGGACCGAACGACCATGCAGAGTGAGACCGACAAGGACCGGATGAAGCGAGCGCTGCTGCTCCAGCGCCTGCAGCAGCGCCACGGGACCCGCACCGCCGCGGTGGCCGCCCCCACCGTGATCGGGCGGGCCGACCGGAGCGCGCCGCTGCCGCTGTCGTGGGCGCAGCAGCGGCTGTGGTTCCTCGACCAGTTCGACCCCCAGACCGCGGTCGCCTACCACATGCCCGCCGCGCTCCGCCTGCGCGGTCGGCTCGACGAGCGGGCGCTGGCCGCGACCCTCGACCGGATCGTCGCCCGCCACGAGGCGCTGCGGACCCGGTTCGTGAGCGTCGACGGGGTGCCCGAGCAGCGGATCGCGCCGGCCGACGTGGGGTTCACCCTCACCCGCACCGACCTCGCCGCCGCCTTCCCCGACCCGCGGGAGCGCGAGGCGGCCGCGACCCAGCAGATCGAGCGCGCGGTCCAGCTCCCGTTCGACCTGTCGGTCGGTCCGATGATCCGGGGCGAGCTGCTCCGGCTGGCGGACGACGACCACGCGCTGCTGATCGTGGTGCACCACATCCTGTCGGACGGCTGGTCGAACGGGGTGTTGGTGCACGAGGTGAGCGCGCTGTACACCGCGTTCAGCCAGGGGCTGCCCGACCCGCTGCCGCCGCTCGCGGTGCAGTACGCCGACTACGCCGCGTGGCAGCGCGGGCACCTGCGAGGCGAGACCCTGCAGCGGCTGGTCGACTTCTGGACCGACCACCTGCGGGGAGCGCCGGCCCTGCTCGAGCTCCCGACCGACCACCCCAGGCCCGCGCGGCAGAGCCACGCCGGCGAGGTGGTGCGGTTCACGCTGCCGGCCGCGTCGGCGGCGGCGCTGCGCGCGCTCGCCCTGCGCCACGACGCCACGCTGTTCATGGCGCTGCTCGCCGGGTGGGCGACGTTGCTGGCCCGCCTGTCCGGCCAGCGCGACGTCACCGTGGGCTCCCCGTTCGCGAACCGCCAGTTCCGCGAGGTCGAGCCGCTGATCGGGTTCTTCGTCAACACGTTGGCGTTGCGGATCCGGCTCGACGACGACCCGACGGTCGCCCAGCTGCTCGCCCGGGTCAAGGCGGTGACACTGGACGCGTACGCCCACCAGAACCTCCCGTTCGAACACGTGTTCGAGGTGCTACAGCCCGTGCGGAGCGCGAGCCACAGCCCGATCTTCCAGACGATGTTGGCGCTGAACAACACGCCTGAGGGGGAGCTGTCGCTGCCCGGCCTCACCCTCGCGCCGCTGGCGCTGCCGCGGACCACCGTGTACTTCGACCTGTCGCTGTTCCTCAACGACGTGACCCGGTCGAGCGACGCCGGCGGCCCGCTGGTCGGGGCGCTCGAGTACGCCACCGCGCTGTTCGATCACTCCACGGTCGAGAGGTTCGCCGCCCGGTTCACTCGGGTGCTCGACGCGATGGGCGCGGACGACCAGCAGCGGGTCAGCGAGCTGCCCCTGCTCGACGAGCGCGAACAGGAGCAGCTGCTGGTCAGCTTCGCCGGTCCGTCCCTCGCCGTCCCCGACCGGCTGCTGCACCACGCGTTCGAGGACCGCGCCGCGGCTGCCCCGGACGCCGCGGCGGTCGTGTTCGAGCGCGCGGCAGACCAGGAGGTGGTGTCGTACGGTGAGCTCGACCGGCGCGCGAACCAGCTCGCGCACCACCTGCTCGCGCTCGGGGTAGGTCCGGACGACCGGGTCGCGCTGTGCCTCGACCGTCGCCCGTCGTTGATCGTCGCGATGCTCGGCGTCCTCAAGGCGGGCGCGGCCTACGTACCGCTCGATCCGACGTACCCCACGCCGCGGCTCCGCCACATGCTCGCGGACAGCCGCCCGCGGGTGGTCGTCGTCGACGACGCCTCCCACCCCCTGGGACCGGTGGAGGCGCCCGTCGTCCGCGTGGGCGAGCCCGAGCGGCTCGGGCTGCCGACCACCCGGCCGGCCCCCCACGGCGTGACGAGCCGGAACCTCGCGTACGTCATCTACACCTCGGGGTCGACCGGCCTGCCGAAGGGCGCGATGCTGGAGCACCACAACGTGGTGAACCTGGTGGCCGGCCACGCGCAGCTGTGCGAGCTCGGTCCGGCCGACCGGGTCCTGCAGTTCGCGTCGAGCAGCTTCGACAACTCGGTGGTCGAGATCTTCCCAGCGCTGTCGACCGGCGCGGCGCTGGTGCTGCGGCCCGCGCACCTGGTGGTCCCCGACTTCGGGTTCGTGGCGTTCCTCCGCCGGCACGGGGTCACGGTGACCGACCTCCCGACCGCGTTCTGGCACCACTGGTCGCAGGAGCTCCGGTCCGGACGGAGCAGCCCCACCGGCACCTCGCTCCGGCTGGTGCTCGCGGGCGGCGAGAAGGCGGAGCTGCGCCACCTCGCGCGGTGGTTCGACGACCCGGGCCTGCGCGACACCCGGTGGATCAACACCTACGGGCCGACCGAGTGCGCGGTGAACTCGGCGGTGCTCGCGTTCGACCGCCACACGCCGCTCCCGGCACACGAGATCCCGATCGGCAAGCCGGTGGCCAACGCGTGGGCCCGGGTGCTCGACGCCCACGGGGCGCTGGTCCCCGTAGGGGTGACGGGCGAGATCCACCTCGGCGGAGCCGGGGTCGGGCGCGGCTACCTCGGTCGGCCCGAGCTGACGGCCGAGCGGTTCGTGCCGGACCGGCACGGATCGGGCCGACTGTACCGCACCGGTGACCTCGGCCGATGGCTCCCCGACGGCACGCTCGAGTACCTCGGCCGGAACGACTTCCAGGTGAAGGTCCGCGGTTTCCGCATCGAGCTCGGCGAGATCGAGGCCCAGCTCGCTGCGCTGCCCGGCGTGCGCGACGCGGTGGTGGTCGCGCGGGAGGACCTGCTCGGCGACAAGCGGCTGGTGGCGTACGTGGTGCCCGAGCCCGGCGCCGAGCCGTCCGCGGCGGACCTGCGCACCGCGCTCGCGGCAGAGCTCCCGGAGCACCTCGTGCCGAGCGCGTTCGTCCGGCTGGACGCGTTCCCGCTGAGCCCGAGCGGCAAGTTGGACCGCGCCGCGCTGCCCGCGCCGGACCAGGGGGCGGTGGTCACCCGGGCCTACGAGGCGCCACGGGGCCCGGTGGAGCAGGCGGTCGCGGCGGTGTGGTGCGAGGTCCTCGGGCTCGACCGGGTGGGGCGCGACGACCACTTCTTCGAGCTCGGTGGCCACTCTCTGCTGGTGGTTCGGTTGATCGAGCGGCTGCGGACCCAGCACCCGAGCCTCACGAACGCCCAGGTGCGGTCGATCTTCACCGCGCCCACGCTCGCGGAGTTCGCGGCCGAGTGTGCCGCGCGGCGACCGACGGTCGAGGTCGTGGTCCCGCCGAACCCGATCACCGGCGACACCCGGACGCTCACCCCGGAGCTGCTGCCGCTGGTGACGCTGACCCAGGCGGAGATCGACCACCTCCTGGCGGGCGTTCCCGGCGGGGCGGGGGACGTACAGGACGTGTACCCGTTGGCGCCGCTGCAGGAGGGGATCTTGTTCCACCACCTGCTGCAGACCGAGGGCGACGCGTACCTTCTGCGGTCGGTCAGCGCGTTCGACGACCGGGCCCGCCTCGACGCGTTCCTGGGCGCGCTGCAGCAGGTGGTCGACCGGCACGACATCTTGCGCACGTCGATCCACTGGGAGGGCCTGCCCCACCCGGTGCAGGTGGTGCATCGGAGCGCCCCGGTGCCGGTCGAGCCGATCGCCCCGGCGGGTGACCCGCTGCAGGGGTTGCTGGAGCACACCGACCCCGGGAGGGTTCGGCTCGACCTGACCCGCGCCCCGCTGCTCGCCGCGACGATCGCGCCCGAGCCCGGGTCCGACCGGTGGATGATGGCGCTGGTCCAGCACCACGTGGTCACCGACCACGTGACGCTCGAGCTCGCGCTGGTCGAGATCCAGCAGCTGCTCGAGGGGCAGGTGCCGCCGCCGCCGATGCCGTACCGCGACTTCGTGGTCCGGGCGAGGGCCGTACCGCCGGAGGTCCACGAGGAGTGGTTCCGGACGGAGCTCGCGGCGATCGACGAGCCGACAGCGCCGTACGGGGTGCTCGACGTCCGGCGCGACGGGACCGAGCTCGCCGAGGTCCGGTACCCCCTGCAGCCCGAGCTGTGCGACGCGATCCGCCGGGCCGCGCGAGACCAGGGCGTGAGCGCGGCGGTGCTGTTCCACGTGGCGTGGGCGGTGGTGTTGGGCCGGCTCACCGGCCGGTCCGAGGTGGTGTTCGGCACCACGT
>JBEBJC010000736.1:0-4533 GCA_040080105.1 Myxococcota bacterium | reverse complement strand
TGCACCCCGTCGATCGTGTCCTCGGCGATGGACTCGGCGTGGAGGCCGAGGCCCGCGACCAGGTACACGTCGCGGCGGCGGTCCGCGCGCCGCTCACCGAGCCACCACACGCGCCCGGGGACGCGCTCCTCGGGGCGACCCACGAGCTCGAGCGCGGCACCGAGGGCATCGGCCAACGCACTCGGCTCGAGGGCCCAGGTGTGCAGGGCCTCGGGCTCGTACGCGAGCAGCCCACCCTCTGCGGCGCCGACGCAGGGGTGAACGAGGATCATCCCGTCGCGCGGGTGGCGGTGGAGGAGCGGCTCGACCCAGCAGCCCTCCTCGCAGTGGCCGCAGGCCAGGCCCCGCGCGGTCTCGCCTCGCTTCACGAAGCCCTGTCGGACGAGGCTGTCGAAGCTGGGCGGCAGGTCGGCCCCGAGGATGGGGGCCGGCCGGTGGAGGCGCTCCAGGACCAGGTGGGTGGCGGTGGTCATGCGGCGATGCCCCAGGTCTTGAGGTAGCGCTTCAGGACGAGGTGCTCGGGGGTGTCCTTGAGGTCGGACGCGTCGGGTGCGGACAACGAGAACGACACGGTCTTCGGCCGCTTCTTGTCGCCGCCACGCCACACGGCCCGGAGCCTCACGGAGGTGAGCGTCCACTGCGGGAGCGGCGTGTCGAGCTCGTCGTTCACCTGGCTCAGGAAGTCGGTGAGCGGGCACGGCGTGGTCTCGAACGTGACCCGCGGCTTCTTCACCGCCGAGCGCACGAGGCGCATGGAGCACACCTCGATGCGGTCGAGCTCGTCGACCGGGTCGAGGACGAACACGAACCGCGGGTCGAGCAGGCGCGCGAGCTCGTAGCACCGGTCGTTGCCGTCGGGCGGGGCGTCCTTCCGGCCGAGCGCCGTCTCGCAGAAGATGCGCTGCAGCGTCTGGATCTCGTCGCGGCGCCCGGGCGCGTGGATCTCGAGCACGCCCTCGTCCGGGCGGAACAGCCACGCGACCTCGAACGCGGAGCGGCGCGGGCGGCGGTGGAGCTCGTCGCCCTCGTACTCGAGCTCGCTCGTAGCGTAGTCCTCGGGGTACCCCACGAAGTAGAACCGGCGGGGCTCGAACCGCTCGTAGACCTCGACCTGGCAGTTCCGGCCGCGCCCCTGCGCCTGGTAGAGCTCCTTCACGCCCTCGGCCATCAGCAGCAGAACGGGCGGGTCGCACGCGGGCTCGTACTGCGGCAGGTGGTTGCGGCGCTTCGAGCGCGAGAACCGGAGCTGCTCGACCTGCACGAGCTGCAGACACCGATCGAACAGGTCGCCGTCGTGGCGACGGCGCTCCAAGAACAGCCACATCGCGCGGGCGTAGTGGTTCTCCAGCACGCCCAGCTGGTCGACGAGTTCGGGCTCAAAGGCCCCCGCGAGGTCCATCAGGATGCGCGTCGCGAACTTGTCGGCGAGGGCGTGGATGTCCTGGAAGTCCAGGTCGACGCGGGTCCGAAGCCCTGGATCGAGCTGGTTGAGCGCGTCGGTGATGGTGCTCACGTCGCGGGGGCGCAGCTCCTCGAACGGCACCTCCTCGAGAACGCCGCTCGCGGCGAAGTACCGCCGCAGGAGCGGCTTCGGGGTCTGTCGAAGGAACGTGCTGAGGGCATACGTTGATCCCATTCCTGCCTCCCGGTTTGAACACCTGTTCAGTATAAGGCAGGTCGAACGATCGCAACGAGCCGGCGGACAGATTCTGTCCACCACCGGGTCAGAACGGGATCCGTCGCCCCGGGGCTGGCGCTACCGCCGTGCCTTTGGCAAGGTACCGAGCGCAGGGAGGTCCTCGTGCGGTTCACGCTCACGCGCCGGAACATCGACGTCGACACGCAGGACGCGGAGGAGCCGAGAACCTGGCTCATGGCCCGCCTCCGGGAGGAGGTTCGGCTCAAGGGCGAGCCGCACCCCCGGCTGATCCTGCTGTTCGCCGACCACGAGGAGGTGTTCGACCTCGATGCGATGGCGAAGAAGGACCGCGGGGCGAGCGGTGGCGCCACGTTCCAGGCCCTCCGGAGCCGGCCCGGGGTGCGCCGCCGGTTCCTGGTCCTACGGATGCAGACCACGGACCATGAGGCGAAGGAGCACGACTTCGCGATGCTGTTCGAGGAGCTCGACGGCCCCGGTGGGAAGCGGCGCTGGTGGATGGCGATGCTCGAGTTCACGACCGACACCACGACCGGCCTCGGGAACCCGGCCCCGGAGTGGCAGCTGTCGAACGGGGAGACGGACGATCCCCGGCACCTGTTCCCGTTCCTGCACGAGTTCGTGGCGCCGCCGCCGGACGCGCGGGCCGCTGCGTTCGACCCGCCCCCAGACATGGTCCGGCCCGACATCAAGTTCGCGTTCGGCGAGCTCCCGCCCGGGGCGCCGGTCCCATCTGACCCGAAGCAGCTCGTCGAGTTCGCCTTCCACCTGGCCGCGCGCGAGCTCCTGACCGGGGCCGTGAAGGGCACCGTCATCGTGCGGATCGCCGACCGCGCGTGGGAGCAGTGGGTCATCGGGGACGATGTGCCGACCTCCAACGAGGACATGGCCCGCTACATCGCCAACATGCGAGAGCCCGTCGCCGACGGCGTCGCGATGGTGATCGTCGCCATCCGGCCCAACGACGAGCCCCCGCAGCCCGGCATCCAGGTGATCGGCGAGATGGATGGCTACTGGGCCGAGCTGTGGGGCCCAATCGAGTTCCCGCAAGGCGCGGCGGGGCCGAAGGTCGTCACCCGGCTCGCGTGGTGGGACCCGAAGCCCGTGCCCGCCGCGGGGATGTTCCTGCACGTCCGGCCCAAGATCGACTTCGTCCCGTCCCCCACCGACCCGGAGGCCTGAGATGCACTCCTGGGAGGCCGACCTCGACCTGTTCACGCTCGGTCCGGAGTCGTGATCGGCGTCGTCCTGCTCGCCTGCACGTCGCGAGGGCCCGCGCTCGCTGCGACCGTCGATGCGCTGCCGGACGGGGTCCGGGTGGTGGAGCGGGTCGAGGGCGCGCGCCCCGTCCTGGTGCTGGTGGAGGTCGCCGCCGGGGACCCACGCAGCGCCGACGCGCCGCCGGACGGTCCGCTCGTACAGGCGCTCCTGGGCGCCGGGGTCACGGCCGGGGTCGTCGACGCCTCGCCGGAGGCCTGGCGGGCGCTCCTCGGCGAGGTGCCGCTCCACGTCTTGGATTCGGCGCCCGACCCATCCCTCGCGCCACTCCGGCGGTTCGCGGGGCTCACCGAGGCCCGCGCGACGCCCCTCGGTGGTCTGCGCGACATGGTCCTCGCGAACGCGGCCCCGAATGACGCCCGCCGCGGCTGGGAAGAGCTGAGGGCGGAGTCCCTCCGGCGGTTCGACGCGTTCGAGGCGGATGCCACCGCGCGCGGAGAGCGCCTGGCCAACGCGGCGCTCGGGCTCGACGCGACCGCGCTCGTCGCGGTGCCCCCGATGGCGGTCGGTGGCGCGCTGTCGCGGGTCCGGGCCGAGGGCCGCGCGGCGATCGTCGTCCGGACCGAATCCCTCGACGCGCTGCACGATCCGCCGGTGTGGTGGGCCCGGCTCCGGTCGGCGCTGCCGGCGCCCGCTCCGGCCGAGGGGCGACTGCCGGCGTTCACGCCGTGGGTCGAGGCGCTCCGCCCGCACCTCGCGGCGCTCGCCACGTGGGACGAGGCCGAGGCCATCCGCGCCGACATCCTCGCGCAGGTCGGTCCGCTTCCGCCCGAGCTCTCCGCCGACGACCCTCGTCGGGCCGCGGTCCTCGTCGCCGCGCACCGCCTGCGGGACGGGCTCGTGCCGGGGCTCGACGCGACGACGGTGCTCGGTGACCCGGTCGCCACGGTTGGGGCGCTGCGCCTGTGCGAGCGGCCGATGGTCGACACGCCGATGAGCTACGACCCTCTGTTCGACGTGCTCAAGGTGGACGCCTGGGTCGCGGACCTGCCGGTGGACCTCGTCGCGGTGGTGCTCGCCCACGAGCTCGTGCACGTCCACGACATCCACGGCGCCGCAGCCTCGCTCGGCACGGACACCGCGGGCTGGGCCTTCGCCCACGACACGCTGCCGCTCGGCGCGGCCCGCGGGATCAGCCTGCTCGAGGAGGACCGCGCGTTCCGCGTCGAGGTGGAGCTGGTCCGGGCCTGGTCGGTGACGGTGCCGAGCGTCGCGGATGCCGATCGGGACCTGGGCCCAGATGCCACGCCCGAGGCGCGCCTGCGGGCCACGCTGGGCCTCCTGGGCGACCAGCCCGGGTCGTTGCATTGGATGCAGGTCCTTGCGGACCTGATCCCGGCCGGGCAGTGACCTGACTCAGCACTCCTCGCCGGTCGGGTCGCACACGCAGGTGCACTCGGGCGAGTACCCGTAGGCGGCGTACACCGCCTCGAAGCAGTCCTCCGAGACCTGGTTGACCTCGTTGTCGGCACCACGCTCGGTGCCGCAGAAGTCCCAGTCGTCGATGGGAACGTCGTAGTAGTAGTAGTAGTAGGTCGTCAGGTCCGCGCTGCAGGCGCAGTCCCACCATTGCGCTGGGTCCACCGGGTCCACCCGAG
>JBEBJC010000735.1:0-4533 GCA_040080105.1 Myxococcota bacterium | reverse complement strand
CGGGGGTACGGCGTGGCCATCGAGCACCTCCTGCCCGTCCCGATCACCTGGGATGATCAGGTCGTCAAGCGGATCGACCCGGCCGCCCGGTGGTGTAGCGTCCACCATCCCGGGAGGTGCGACGGTAGAGCTGTTGACGTGGCCAACGCCGGCGGACATCGTGGTGGCGGCTGGCCGGTCGGTGACGCGATGATCGCGATCCTCACCGCAGTTGCCCCGTTCGCCGCGGAGTGCATTGAGCGCCCGACGGTACGCGTGGACGGAACCGTGGTTTCGGTGACCTTCTGCCCCCCGGTCACGTCCTGCGTCGACGGGTGTTGGGCGGGGGCCACGGTTCGGCGTTCCGATGCGACCATCGTGGACCTCGCGCCGGTCGAGGTCAGCCGTCTCGGCGCGCCGATCACCGTGACGGGCGAGGTGGGCGCCAACGCGTCGGAGTTCATGGCCGGGCTGTGGGAGGAACGGCGGCCGACCTGCGACGCGCGGGAGAAGCGGCCCGGCTGCGGTGCCTACGGGATCCTCGACGACCCTCTGTGGTCCTGGCCCGAATACAACTACTACGCCACGCCGTCGTTCATGGACATCCGCCCCCTGAACCTGTCCGTGCTCGACGCCGGGGCCGGCCCCGCCGTGACCGCGAAGATCCGTCGCGTCCTGCAGGAAGCGATCGCGCAGAACACCCTCGGACTCGCGAACGGCGCGGTGTCAGACGGAGGAACGGCAACGGCCAAGCGACAACATGTGGAGATCCTGTACCGGGACAAGTGGGACCGGACCGCGGCCTGGCGCCTGGCAGAGGTGCTCAAGGAGGGGGAGTGTGGGTTTCGATGGACGGTCAAGCACTGGCCCGAGGCCGGCACGACGTTCGTGATCGCAGCGGGCGGGGCCTGACGTGTGGTGGCTGCACCACGTGGCGCTCGCAGCGGACCCCTCGGAGGAGAACACCCTGCTGCAGCGGTTGGCCGAGGGGCCACCGGCGGGAACAGCTCCCGCTCGGGTCGAGGGTCCACCTACGACACATGGCGGTCTGGCCGTGCGACTCGACCGTGACGTCGCCACCTGGATCGCGTTGTACACAGGTCCCCTCCGGCCGCACACCGAGGTGTGGCTGAGTCGTTTGGATCGAGAGCGGGCCGCGCTGGTGGAGATGTTGGCGGCCGAAGGCCTGCCCGAAGGGCTCGTGGTGGTGCCGGTCGTGGAGTCTGGCCTGCTGCCCGAGGCGACCTCCACCATCGGCTGCGCGGGAACCTGGCAGTTGTCGGCGCCGACGGCGCGCCAGCTGGGTCTCGAGGTGAGCGATCGCGTCGACGAGCGGCGTCACCCGATGCTGGCCGCCTCCGCCGCGGTTCAACTGCTCGGGTCTCTGTACCAGCGCTACGAGAGCTGGGACCTCGCTTTAGCCGCCTACAACGCTGGACATCCCCGCGTCGACCAAGCTGTGGCGGGCGCGGGATCGAAGCGGTGGGAGGACGTCGCGCCGCTGCTCGGCGAAGAGCCCCGTCACTTCCTCGCGAAGATCCATGCCATGCTCGTGTTGGACGCTGATCGGGCTCGCTGGGGGCTCGCTCCCCGTTGATCCTCGACCTGCTGGTCGTGGCCACGTTGGCAGTGGTGCTGGGGCGCTGGGCGCTGTTGATGGGCCTGGCGGGGCGGCGCGGCCGGCCCGAGCATCCACTCGGCCACACCCCGGTGACGGTGGTGCTGCCCGCCTGGAACGAGGCGATGGTGATCGGGGCGACGATCGACGCCGTCCTGTCGTCGCCCCAGGTCGCGCAGCTCATCGTCGTCGACGATGGCTCTACGGACGGGACCGCCGACGTGGTCCGAGCCCGGGCCGAGCGGGACGAGCGGGTCCGCCTGGTCGCACAGCCCACCAACCAGGGAAAGTCGGCCGCACTGAATCGCGGGTTCGAAGTCGCGGCGAACATGGTCGTGGTCACGGTGGACGCGGACACCCACCCAGAGCCCACCGCCATCAGCCGCCTGGTGGCCGCACTGGACGACCCGCTGGTGGCCGCGGCCGCCGCGACCATCCGGGTGGACCGCACCAACGGCGCGCTGACCCGCTGGCAGCGGTTGGAGTACGTCACCTCGATGAACCTCGTGCGCCGTGCCTACGCGCTCTTGGGCGGGCTGGCGACCGTGCCGGGCTGCCTGTCGGCGTGGCGTCGCGACGTGGTGGTGCAGGCAGGGGGATTCCGCGGCCGAACGCTCGCGGAGGACACCGATCTCACGTTGGTCGTCCAGGGTCGTGGCCACCGGGTGGCGATGGTCGACGACGCCATCGCGTACACCCAAGCCCCCGACACGGTGTCGAGCTTCCTGGCGCAGCGCCGGCGCTGGCTTCGGGGCAACCTCCAGTGTGCTTGGCTGCACCGTGGGTTGTTGTGGCAGGGTCCAGCCGGCCTGCGGCGGGGCGCTCTGCCGGATCTGTGGTGGACGCACCTGGGGATGTTCCTCGTGGCGCCGTTGCCGCTACTATGGTTTCCTCACGGCTTGAGCCACATGAGCGTGGGGTCGATGTGGGTGGCCACCGGCTGCCTTTGGCTGCTCGACGCGGTGGGGGCGGCGTTCGCGTTGTGGCTGGAGCGGGAGCGTCCGAGCCTTCTGTGGTCGCTGCCGCTGCAGCGCGTCGTGTACCCGTTCCTGTTGGGGGCTGTGTTCGCGCTGGTCGTGGCAGAGGTCCTCACCGGTCGTGCGCCGCGCTGGAGACCCGTCGCGCGCCGCGCTCCGGCCTCCGGCGATGCCCGACCTGAGGCCCGCTGACCGGGCGCCTCACGGTTCGGTGCGCGGTGTGCCCCCGCCGCGGTCGATCGCGTCCCCCAGGAACAGCATCGGGATCGGCGCAGCGCTGGGCACGGCGTCGGGGCCCGGCAGGTACAGCGCGCCCAGACCGATGCCCTCGATGTGCTCGCGGTCGAACCGCCCGTCAGCGGCGAACATCTGCAGCACCTTCTGGCGCAGGCTCAGCTGCGCGAGCAGCGACTCCGGGCTGTCGGCGCCGGGGAAGGCTCCGTACAGCGCCGGGCCGAACAGCCGGTCCTTGAGCGCGAGGATGCGCAGGACCGAGGCGTCGATCTGCGATCGCGGGATGGTGCCCGCCTCCACGGCGGCGACTACAACGTCGGCGGTGTACCGCAGCTGGTCGGATTGCCGTTCGGGCACGCGAAACTGCAACACCAGGTCGTGGCCGGCGCGAATGGCCAGAAGGGTCCGACGCGAGCCGTCCACGTCGTCCACCGCGTCGGTCTCGTCGCGGATCTCGTCGACGGTGCACGACTCCGGCCCCCCACACCGATCCCGAAGGCGCCGGTCGAGGGACAGCCTACGCCGCTCGGCCGCCGGCAGGGCGTCCCACACGTCGCCGGACAGCCCCTCGGGCCGGAACAGCAGGTCCACCATGGCCTCCTGGGCAGCGTCCATCACCAGGATCTCGTCGCTGACGATCAGTCCATCGTAGCCGAGTCCCTGCCGCAGCAGCGCGACGCAGTCGCGATCGAACGTGCAGATCGTGGGGTCGCCCGGCGTGGTGCGGAGCCGCAGGTGGGAAGTCATCACCGCGCAAGCGCCCTCGTCCACGGCGGTGAAGAACGGCCGCAGATCGCGCTGCAGGAAGGCGTCGAGCTCGAAACGCTCCGCTGCGAGGGCGCGGTGGGGATCGGTCTTCAGCGGGCCCAGGCCGGGGAAGTGCTTGACTCCCACGCACCGCTCGGGCGGAAGGCATCGCAGGTACTCCCGGACGATCAGGCTCGCGAGCAAGGGGTCGGCCGACAGGCCGCGGAACGGCAGGTCCACCCGAAAGCCCAAGTCCAAGTGGACGTTCTGGTCGCCCATGGCGCGCCCGGATCGTTCGGCGCGGCGGCACCACCCCTCGACGAGGCTCTGAGCGGCGGGCGGCAGCACGCCGCGCTCCCGTGCCACCTGGTCCGCCCACGATCGCGCGAGGTCGACGACCTCGACCGGAGCCGGGGCGGTGTCCTCTGCGGGCTGAGCCGAGGCGATGATCGGGACGAACCACATCTCGCGTCCGTTCATAAGTGCTGCACGACGGTCCCGCCCGGACCTCGTCCAGCCGACACCTCACGGCTTCGACGCCCGGCCGCGGCGCTCGAACAGCAGGAACACGTTCCCCTGGACCAGGGTGGCGCCTCGGCCTCCGGGTGTCTCCTCCCGCCCCAAGAGCTCTCCCGAAGCCGCGAGCTGGTGCGCCACCGACAGCTCGGGGACGAACCGCACGGGACCGGCCCGCAGCGACAGATCGACGGTGGCGCCAGCGGTGGTGAGGTTCGCGGCCACCAGCGCGCCGCCGAAGGCCTTGACCCCGACCCCGAGACCCTCCGTGCCGAGCTCGAGCACGAGATCGGTCGAATCGGAGACCCCCGCGCGCACCGTGACGTTGCCCGACGGCACCACCCGGTCGGGCGAGCCTGTGGCCCCGCCGTGCAACCCGACCTCGAGCGCCCCCTCGCCGAGCGGTCGCGCCGAGAGCCCAGAGTGGGCCGCCACGCACCCTGTCCCGCACATCCACACACC